>NZ_JBZEEQ010000004.1:0-292390 GCF_058310155.1 Chryseobacterium sp. DT-167
ATCCACTCCTGCGCTCCCCGTATCGGGACTGCAAAGATAAAAACTTTTTCCAAACTCACAAAATTTATTTACCTAAAATTTAATGATCTTTTCTTAAGGTTTTTTCTATCGGAGCTTTAATTTTATTACCTACCTAAAGGCTCTTCTGCGCTTACTTACAAACTTCCGTTTTTCAGTGGGGCAAAAGTAGCAATTCATACCCTTACAATCCAAACTTATTTAACATTATGTTTAATTTAAATTAATATGCAAACCTAAAACTCTGATAACCTGTAACAAAAATTTAAACTAATGTTTAGAAGACAAAGGTTGGGGAGGGAGAACGTCGGAGTGCTGGAGAGATGGAGAGAGGGGGTGTCGGAGGGTGGGAGAAGGGGAGAAATCAGTAAGGCAAAATGGTTCGGGGGATTGATCAGTTTGATTTGTAGTTATTAAAGGGGCGATTATCTGAATAAGTACGGTTTGTGAATTTTCTTCCCGAAGTTTTATTCATGGCTCCTAAATTTTAATTGTTAGTTTTTTTTATCTTTAATGTATACAAACGTACTGCTCCTACGGAGCTCAATATCATTCATCACCTTTTTCTACAAACATTGCGCTCAAAAGGAGCTAGATAAATTCTTTCAAAAAAGTAAAACGAGTTGAAATTTTAATTAATTTAGTTTTATCATTCAATTGATCTAATTCTTTTAATAATTATAAACCAATGATCCAAATAGGTCTATTTTATCTTTTACCTTTCATGCTAATTTTTATTTTCTTTGGAAGACTTGGTCAAGACTATAATCGTAAAATGGGTTTACCTATCTTTTTAAGTTTAGTAATATTTTTTAGTTTTCAACTTCTCTGCAGATTTTCTATTATGATTTCTGTATTAAAATTTAGTATATCAGAAAATCCTAAACAGACAATTGTAGATAATATTCTGCTAATAAATATATCATCATTTATAATTGCTGCTCTTTCGACTTATATATATTATAGATTCATAAGAAAGAAAATACAAATTTCTGAATCTGAAAAAGCCAATGAGATAGAAAATTTGGGAGAGAAATAAAAAATGCGCTAAAATTAATTTAGCGCATTGATAATATATTTAAATAAATTTAAAATTCCGCATTCTTTGGAGTTCTTGGGAAAGGAATCACATCACGGATATTCGTCATACCTGTCACAAATAAAACCAAACGCTCCAAACCTAGCCCGAAACCTGCATGAGGAACCGAACCAAATTTTCTTGTATCAAGATACCACCAAAGCTCGTGCTCGTCTACATGCATTTCTGACATTTTCTGTTTTAAAACCTCTAATCTCGCTTCTCTTTCTGATCCACCGATAATTTCACCGATTCCCGGGAAAAGTACATCCATTGCTGCAACCGTTTTGTTATCGTCATTCAGCTTCATATAGAATGCTTTGATTTCTTTTGGATAATCAAAAAGAACAACCGGACATTCAAAATGCTTCTCTACCAAGAATCTTTCGTGCTCAGACTGAAGATCTGCGCCCCACTCTTCGATCGGATAAGCAAATTTCCCTTTTTTATTTTCTTTTGAATTTAATAAAATCTCAATTGCTTCTGTATAAGAAACTCTTTTGAAACGTTTAGCAATAACATTTTCAAGCTTTTCGATCAAACCTTCTTTTGCTCTTTCTTTTTCAGGTTTTGATTTTTGTTCTTCTTCAAAACGCTTGTCTAAGAATTCAAGATCATCTTTACAGTTATCTAAAACATATTGAATCACATATTTTAAGAAATCTTCTGCCAAATCGATGTTATCTTCAAGATTGTTGAAAGCAACTTCAGGCTCGATCATCCAAAATTCAGCTAAGTGGCGTGTTGTATTTGAGTTTTCTGCACGAAAAGTAGGTCCGAAAGTGTAGATTCTTCCCAATCCCATTGCTGCAGTTTCGCCTTCAAGCTGTCCCGAAACCGTTAAGTTGGTCTTTTTCCCAAAGAAATCCTGAGCAAAATCGATATCACCCTGCTCGTCTCTTGGAATATTATTTAAATCAAAGTTGGTTACGCCAAACATTTCGCCTGCTCCTTCTGCATCAGCTCCTGTTACGATAGGAGTGTTAATGTAAAAGAATTGGTTTTGGTTGAAGAAAGAGTGAATTGCAAAACTCACTGCATGACGTACTCTGAAAACAGCACCAAATAAATTGGTTCTGAATCTTAAATGCGCCTGATCTCTTAACACTTCTAATGAGTGTTTTTTTGGCTGGAGAATCGTTTTATCTCTCTCTTCGGTAAAGTTATCACCCAAAATGATGATTTTTTTAGCAATAATTTCTACAGCTTGTCCTGCTCCCTGACTTTCTACCACTTCACCTACAACTTTTAGAGAAGAAGCTGTGCTTATTTTATTGATAATTTCTGCGTCGAAATTTTCGAAATCAACAACAACCTGCAAATTATTAATCGTAGAACCATCATTAAGCGCAATGAAGCGATTTGCACGGAAAGTTCTTACCCAACCGTAAACTGTAATGTCATGATGTAATACTTTTTTGTAATCCTGTAGGACTTCTTTAATCGTCTGCTTTTTCATTTGTTGATTTATAAATTCTTATATAAAAATTAATGTGTGCAAATCTACAAAAAACAGTGTAATTTTTCCATGATTACACGGTTTGATTTAAAAATGATCATTTTACTTCTGAAAAATCACTTTCATTTAATTAAAAAGGGTGCTCTTTTTTCGCTGCTTCCCTTTCCTGATATTCCATGCGTGATAACAGCTCGGCACGTCATACTGCCACTTTGGAAGTATTAAAATGATCAGGATCACATCAATATGAGAAACTATTCCTAAAATTATTGCCAAGTAAAATGCCCAACCTGTCTGCTGAAATCCTATTAAATAAGTAAAAGCAATCACCAAACTCAATCCCCACATTTTGGATAAAAATGCATGAGTACAGGTTTCTTTCCCGAATTTCAAGATGCTTATTAAATAACAGAGAGCTTCCATGACAAAAACTAAAGTAATATTTTCCCATTCGTTTTTTATTAATTCAGGATTAAGAAAATACGCTGCAAACCCAAGTGAAAGCCAGAAAACCAAATCTATCTGACTGTCGAGTCTTCTCAGTTTTTCGGATGAAACACCTACTTTTCGTGCAATGATTCCGTCAAAAATATCTGTGAGTAATCCGATAAACATTAATGTTAAAATTAAATATGCTGATTTTTCGCCATTTAGATAAGCTAAAAAGAAAATGACCGGCGCCAACAGGAAGCGAATTGCTATTAATATATAAGGTATATTTTTCATGATGCTACATTTTAAATCAAAATTTAATGTTGAAAGACATTTCTAAAGAAAAACTATTAACCCCTTTAGGTATGGTCTCCCTGTACCAAAGTCGATAGGGAATATAAGACGCCTGAACGCCAAAGCCTATATTATCTTTCCAAAAACGCAATCCCTGCCCGATTTTTAAAGAAGACAGACTCGCGGTATGAGTGTCAATATAGATTGTTTGATCATCAGCTGTTTTATTTGGTTCGTCTTTCGGAATACCTCCTTGATCGAAAAAAAGATTATGCATACTCAATTCTGTCACCCACTCTATTTTATTGTTTTTCAATTCAAATTCTTTAACCATCCTAGCTCCAAAATTCCAGATAAATTCTTCCGAGCGTATGGGGAAAAGTTCTCCATTTTTTCCGTAATTGAAATCATAAAAACTCTTGCTGTATCCAAAGTTTGTCCCTAGTTCTAAATGAGTATTTGTTTCATCCGCAGCGTACCGATACCAATAGCCACCATAAAAACCCATGTGATCTTTTACTTTTAAATCAGAAAAACTCATAAAGACACCAGTTTCAATCAAAGAATGTTCAGAAGTTTTTGATTCCAAATTTTGTGCAGAAAGCCCTGTGCAAAATAAAAATAGGATAATAACAATTGTTTTCATGATCTAAAAATTAATAAATGGTAGTGTGCGTTTTCCGTTTTTGTTCCAAAAGCCGATCTGTAAGCCCTTCATTTTCTCTGATTTGTTAACCAAGCCAATCTGCAGACCCTTTCCCTCAATATTTGTATTAAGAAAACCTAACTGAACACCCTTTAAAATTCCTGCGTTATTAAAAGGTGAGACACTCAGTCCTGTCAGTTCATTTGAAGAGAAAGATAATCCCGTTACAAAAACTCCTTTAGATTTTTCAGTATCGAAATGAAGAAGTGACCCCATTAAACCATTCATCGTGTGACCATAATTATATAAAGAAACACTGACGCCGTTGTGACTTACTCCTCTCAGATATCCTGACACAGAAATGTTGAGACCATTCACTTGAACGGATTCTATATTAGAACTTTTCGAAGGATCGTAAAACATCCAAAACAACAGTCCTAAAGGGTTTACTTCCAGATTAAGCCCATTTACTGTTTGAAGATTAGAAGTATTCTGGTCTTTAGCCAAGTATTTCGAATCGAAACCTAAACCTACAGCAAGACCATTTACTTTTTCAATTTGTGGATTAAGAGGAGTCATTGAAATAAACCTTACCTTCTGCTGATTCACTTTCAAACTATCCTGACCGAATATTAAACTGCCTGACAAAAAGGCAACAATTAAAAATAATTTCGTTTTCATAATATTTAATTTTAAATTATACCTCAAAGCTAATTTTGAAAAGCAATTTTATGAATGCGATAAAAAATTAAAATAAATCGATACATTTGTGAAAATCGCAAAAAAACATGAATCAGGAAATTCTACTCAAACAAATCAGAAAGAAAATCGGAGACAAATCTTTGAATGACGAGATCGCCAATATTCTAAATATCAGTTACGATGCTGCACACCGAAGAACATCGATGAAGGCAAAATTCAGTTTTGAGGAAGCTATAGAATTGGCAAAATATTATCAGATTTCGATTGATCAATTTTTGGGATCAGAAAATCAGTTGGTCGTCAAAAGAACCAGACCTGTAAAAACACAGGAAGATTTATTGCATTTTTTTGAAAGCTCGCTGAAGATTCTGAACGTTTTCCAGAATGTCAATCAGTCGAAGGTATATTATTCTGCGAAAGACATTCCGTTTTTTTATACTATATCAGATACCATTCTTTCCCGTTTTAAATTTTATGTCTGGATGAATTTGCTGAATGAAGACAAATATTTGTGCTCTTTTGAAGATTTTGATCTTCCTTACCATTCACCAAAAAATGAGATGTTGAGAGATTTATATGAAAATCAGAACGTGACAGAAGTATGGAACGATACAACCATCATGAGTATTCTGATGCAGATTTCGTTTTATTCTGAAATGGGACTTTTAAAATTCAAAGATATTATCTTGATTTTGGAAGAAGTGAGAATTGTCCTGAGAAATATTGAATATAAAATTCAGCATAATCCTGAATTTAATTTTTATGTAAACGATTTGGTAATTTTAAGCAATAACATTTTATTTAAAAATGAATATCAGTCTTCGTTTTTCATTCCCTTTAATATGTTCGGTTATATGATGACGAATGACGAAAACACCTGTAATGACACGTTGATTTATTTTGAACATGAAATCAAAAATTCAAAATCGCTGAATACATCAGGAAACAGGGAAAGGAAAATGTTTTTTAATAAAATGTATGAGCAGATTGACGATCTGCAGGAGAAGTTGAAGAGGTAAGTGAATTTTAGAGCCAGAGTTTAGAGCAAAATCACATTAAACTTAAACTGCTAAACTAAAAAATTTACTCATCTTTTTTGGAAGGAACCAGAAAAACATCAATCAAACCTTCAGGAAGTTCTATTTTGATATATCTTTCTTCACGATTTACCTCAAGAATCCAGTCTTTGATCATTGGGATTACTACTTCCTTACCATATAAATTGGTAATAAAATAGTTTTGTGCAGTCTGATCATTTACAGATCTGATGACCCCACAATCTTTATTATCCTGATCCATAATTTCAAAACCAATTACTTCGTGGTAATAAAATTGGTTTCCGGTAAGTTTTGGCAAAGTATTCAACGGAAGATATACATTTTTACCTAAAGATTGATCTACTAAAGCCTCGGAGGAATTTTTAAAAGCGATATTCAGAGCATCAAGTTTGCTCCATGATGATTTTTCAATAAAAAAAGGAACCAATAATCCGTTGATTTCAACGAATATTGATTCCAATTTATTGTAAAGCTCGGGTTGGTCTGTATCCAATTTAAGGATAACGTTTCCCGCAAGGCCGTGTCTGCGCGTGATTTTTCCTAAAAAATAGCAATCTTCTTTACGCATACCGGTTTGTTGTTAAGCTTCAGTGTTTTCTTCAGTTTCAGCAGCAGGAGTTTCTCCTTCTGTAGCTTCAGCAGCAACTTCTTCAGCAGGTGCGTTTGCAGCCTCTTCAGCAGCTTTAGCGTCAGCTTCTACCTGTGCAGCAGCAGCAATTCTAGCTTCGTTTACTTTAGTTTCAGCATCGAAAGCAGCTTTCTTAGCATCAGCCTGAGCTTTAGATAAACCTTCTACTTTACCTTGTACTTTTTGTTCTTTTGATTCTAACCAAGCAGCAAATCTTTTTTCAGCTTCAGCCTCATCAAAAGCTCCTTTAGCAACACCACCTTGTAAGTGTTTTTTGTAAAGAACTCCTTTATAAGAAAGAATAGCTCTTGCAGTATCAGTTGGCTGAGCACCGTTGTTTAACCACTTTACAGCAGAATCAACGTTCAAATCGATAGTAGCAGGGTTAGTAATTGGGTTGTAAGTACCTAGTTTCTCGATGAATCTACCATCTCTTCTAGCTCTTGCATCTGCAACCACGATGTGGAAAAAAGGTCTTCCTTTTGATCCGTGTCTTTGTAATCTAATTTTTACTGACATAATGTTTGAATTTTAAGGGAACTCGTCCCAGTTAAATATTTAAGTGTGCAAAGATAGTAAAAATTTTCAAGTGTGAAAGTTTTTGATGAAATCCTCCGGAAGTTTATTCCAATAAAGTTTTTTCTTTTACAATAATAAATTTTGGTTGATTGTCTGCATCTTTTTCATATTTTAAAACAACTTTTGTCGGAATTACTGCATCATCAAAACTATAAAAAGGTTGTTTAGTTTCAATTATTGTTTCCTTTATGCCATCGTTATCAATATCTTCAAATACCATTCTACCATAATCCGCACCAAAAGAATCATTACCTATTCTTAATTTAGGATCTGATTTCAGAAAAGGTGTAAAATTTACAACCCTTGATGATACTCCAGGATAATCTTCAACCCAAATTACATCATCGTAGGGATTTTTGTTTTTAAAAAAAGAAAAATATATAAAAATAATTATTAAACAAATTAAAAATAACAAAAACTTGTTCTTCATTGTTAAATTGATAAACTTTTACATTGTTAGATTATTCAACATTTCCCATATAAAATAGTCCCAGACATTTTTGGTTTTCTTCGATGGTTAAAGATTCCTTCAAATGGTCTACAATTTTTGGCGAACTCCAGTAGCATCCTACTCCATTTGCGGTACAGGTAAGATACATATTCTGAACTGCCATAGAAACAGCGGCGATTTCTTCCCACTCCGGAACCATTCCGCTAAAATTGACAATAATAGAAACTACAGCATCAGCTTTGTTGATCTTAAAGCCAATATCGTTATATTTTTTTTCTAAAAAAACTTGTGGAGCTTGTGTAGACTTGTAGATTTCCTGCATTTCCAAAGCTAATTTTTCCTTTTCTCCGTCTTTGAAAATTTTAAAACGCCAAGGTTTTGTACGCTTATGATTGGGAGCAAATTTTGCTGAATTTAAAATCTCGTCGATGATTTCCTGTGAGATTCCTGTCTCAGAATAATCTTTGGGAAAGATACTTTTTCTTTGTTCTATGATTTCTTTTAAAACTTCTGCTTTATTCATAGACACAAATTTACGGAAAAAGATGGAAGTCAGAAGTCAGAATCAAGATTAGAGAACCTCAATAATTTCCTGATGAATATTGTTTAAGGTAAATGCATTTCCGGACTGCATCCCCATCATTTTTTTCGCCATCGGACTTTCTGAGGAGATTGCGTAGAAACGGTCTCCTTCAAAAAAGAATTCGCCCAAAGAAACAGAAATGTAAAAACGGGCTTTGTTGGTAATCACCAATGAACCCAATTGCACTCTTTTAGTAGCTGCAGGAAGCACTCTTGCCAGATTGGTTTTCAAATCATTCAACGCTGCGAGTTGTCTTTGCATCTGGTAAATTTCTTCCTGCATTTCTTCACGCATACTGTCGTATTTCGGAGTTTTCTTAATATCACGGCTTGCTTCTAAAGTGAACTCTATAAAATTTTTAAGTTTTTCTATTTTTTCTGAAATCACGCTTTTCACATAATTTCTTATGTTGTTTTTCTCAAATACTGTCTTCTCCATGTATCGTAATCTTTACATAAAGATAATATTTTTTTATTAAAAAAGCCTTTCAAAATTATTGAAAGGCTTCTATTCTATTTTTCTGAAATCTGCTTCAAACTTTGCAGACCTTCATCATAAGATTTTTTCATTTGCCCATCCATCAGGGGTTTCATCGGAAGCATGAAAGTTGCCATTTGCGTTTTCATTCTCCAGATAACTTTTGTAGCGGTTCCGTTTTTCTGAATTTTTATATCTGAAAAAGCCAAGCCTTCAAACGGTCTTTCAAATTTGATAACACTTGATACAAAACCATTACTATTGCCGTAATATCCCAGGTTTGTAATTTCCTGACATCCTTTCCCGGCATCATCAGATGTGCTGTCCCAACAGAATTTATCTCCAATAGTTCCGCTGTTTCCTGTATACGTAAGTTTCATTGCAGGGTCCAATTTCATCCACGGATTCCATTCGTTGATTTTCTCCATAGAGTTGATATGGCTCCAAACCCGATCAGGAGATGCATTGATCTCAATTGATCTTTCACAAGAATAATCTTTGCTGAACGCCAACATTGCAACTACAACGTAGGCTACTAATAAAAGGACAATAATTCCTAAAATTTTAAAAAATCTTTTCATCGTTTATATATTTAAGTTATTTTTTTTGCATTAAATAAGATACCAGTTTTTTGATCAGCCCGTTTTCCATTTCAAAAACATCACAGAAATCGGCATTCAGAATATCTCCGTTTTTAAAACTGGCGACTACATTTCCTTCTGCAATCACCACATTATTTTCTTCCGTCATTCTGAAAACCGTTATTTTTGGTTTTCCGGTGAAGTTTTCGTTTTCTACTTCTTTGTCAAATTCCTCTTTGCCGTGGTGCAGATAAACTCCAGGCATTTCCCAGATCACATCTTCGGTAAGACAGCTTAAAATTTGTTCGTGGTCAGTTTCCTGAAAAGAATCCATGTATTTCCGGACGGTTTCTTTGTTCTGAGACATCATTTTAGTTTTTATATTAAAATTTTAAAACCAAATTTACACATTCAGACGAAATTACAACTTTCCTTATGACAAGAAAATCAGCAAAAGGTATTTTTGTCATATCTTTTTTTCGGGGCATTGTTTTTGAGCAACCAGAAGCTGAATCAAATTCATTTCATTAAATTTACAACCATTATAAAAATACATCAATGAATATTTTAACCGAAAATTTTAATACACCATATCATTCAGCACCATTTGATCAGATTAAAAATGAAGATTTCCTTCCAGCTTTTAAAGAATTAATTCAGAAATCTGAAGCAGAAATCGATACCATCATCGATAATAATGAAGAACCTACTTTTGAAAATACGATCGAAGCTTTAGCTTTTTCGGGAGAAAAACTGGATATGGCTTCCAATATTTTTTTCAATTTAAATTCTGCAGAAACTAATGACGAGCTGCAACAAATCGCTCAGGAAGTTTCACCAATTTTAACGGAATATTCTTCAAAAATCTCTCAAAACGAAGCTTTATTTAGCAGAATTAAAAAAGTTTATGATGAGAAGGAGAAATACAATCTAAACAAAGAGCAGCAAATGCTTTTGAACGAAACTTATAAAGGTTTTGTAAGAAGCGGTGCTCTTTTAAACGAAGAAGACAAAGAAAAATTAAAGAAAATCAGTATGGATTTGTCTTTAAAATCTCTAAAATTTGGACAAAACGTTTTGGCATCCACAAATGCTTATTTCAAACATATTACCGATAAAAAAGATTTAGCAGGAATTCCTGAAGCAATCACTGACCAATATGCAGAAGAGGCTAAAGAGAGAAATCTTGAAGGTTGGGTTGTCACTTTACAATATCCAAGCTATATTCCTTTTATGACATATGCTGAAAACCGTGAACTGAGAAAAGAACTGGCTTTGGCAAACGGTAAAAAATCTTTCGATGGCGGAGAATTTGACAATCAGAACCTCATCAAAGAACTTTTGAAATTAAAACAACAAAAGGCTGAACTTTTAGGATATGCAAACTATGCAGATTATGTTTTGGAAGAAAGAATGGCAAAATCTCCGACCAAAGTTTTAGATTTTTTAAATGAACTTTTGATAAAAGCAAAAACTTACGCAGAAAAAGAAATTGAAGAATTAAAATCCTTAGCAAAAGCTGCCGGAATTGATGAAATGCACGGTTATGACCATGCTTTTTATGCCGAAAAACTTCGTAAAGCAAAATACGATCTGAATGATGAGGAACTGAAACCTTATTTTCCACTTGAGCAAGTTCAGGAAGCAGTTTTTGGATTATCAAATCAACTTTTCGGATTGACTTTTGTGGAAAGAAATGACGTTCCTAAATATCATGAAGATGTAAAAGTATATGAAGTAAAAGAGGATGGTGAGTATAAATCTCTTCTTTACGTTGATTATTTCCCGAGAAAAGGTAAAAGAGCCGGAGCCTGGATGACGAGTTATAAAAATCAATACAAAAAAGATGGTGAAAATTCACGTCCGCATATTTCTATCGTTTGTAATTTCAGCAAACCGACAAAAGATACTCCAAGTTTACTGACTTTTCAGGAAGTAACGACTTTATTCCACGAATTTGGTCATGCACTTCACGGAATGTTGGCAAATACACAATATCCGAACTTGTCTGGAACTTCTGTGAAATGGGATTTTGTAGAATTACCATCTCAATTTCTCGAAAACTTCTGCTACGAACCTGAATTTTTGAAAACTTTTGCCAAACATTACAAAACAGGCGAAGTTTTACCTGACGAAAAAATCGAAAAAATTGCACAGTCTAAAAATTTCATGGAAGGTTACCAGACCATGAGACAGCTTGGTTTTGGAATTTTGGATATGAATTATCATACAAAGGTTGCAGAACTGGAGAATAAAAGTGTAAAAGAGTTTGAGGATGATTACACAAAAGCGACCCAATTGTATCCTTCAAATTCTGAAACAGCGATGAGTCCGAGTTTTTCGCATATTTTTCAGGGTGGATATTCTGCAGGATATTATTCTTACAAATGGGCGGAAGTTCTGGATGCCGATGCATTCCAGTATTTTAAAGAAAACGGAATTTTCAATCCTGAAATTGCTGCAAAATATAAAATTCTTCTTTCTTCGGGCGGAACAAAAGACCCGATGGAACTCTATAAAAATTTCAGAGGAAGTGAGCCGAAAGTGGAAAGTTTGCTGAAGAGAGCATTTGGATAACATTCAATCCAAAGTCCCGAAGATTAAACATCAAGTGGACTTTGGATTTTTCGTTTTTTTCCATCAGTAATATGGATATAAACCTGAGTGGTCAGTAGACTGTTATGCCCCAAAAGTTCCTGCACATATCTGATATCTGTTCCGTTTTCAATAAGATGCGTTGCAAAACTATGTCTTAAGATGTGAGGAGTAACCGGTTTGGGTATTTTTGCTTTCAAAGCAGCTTGTTTTACAATCTGCTGTACGCTTCTTACCGAATACTGCTCGCCTACGCTTCCTTCAAAAAGATAAATTTCAGGCGAATTATTCTTAAAATATTCTCTAAGCAATGGCAACACAGACTGAGGAAGCATCACGTAACGATCTTTTTTACCTTTTGACTGAATAATTGAAATGATTCCTGTGGTAGAATCTATATCTGTGATTTTCAGATTCACAAGCTCACTTACCCTAAAGCCGCAACCATACAAAAGGCTTATTATCAATTTGTGTTTTAAGTTTTCTGTAAGACTAAGCATTTTTAATATATCTTCTTTGTTGAGATATTTGGGCAATGAGTGCTCTACTCTTTTCGGGTACAGATGAGAAAGAGAAAATTTTCTGTTGAACATTACTTCATAAAACAGTTTTATGCTTCCTAAAACATGCTTCTGATATGATTGTGAAATATTTTTTTCTTTAATTTCTCTGTAAATATATTTCTTAACAACATTCTCATCAACTTCTTCTATGGAAATGCCATCCAGGGTTTTAAAAAAAGTTGCTAAAGTCGAAATATAAGTTTTGATTGTAGATTGGCTGTATCTTGCTATTTCAAGCTTTTGTCTGAATATTTTTGAATATTTCATCTGGGTTGTGTTTGTATCAAAAGTACAAAAATATTCGCCAATCTAAAAAAAATACAAAAAATTTTAATTGATATAAATTGATAATGGTCAATACCTTAAAGCCATTTTTAAAATCTACAGGAAAACAGCTTTGCGAATATTATATAAGTAGGATTGACGCAATGCGTAAATTTGAGAGTTATGTGTAATATAAACCAAAAATAGAAATGAAAATAAAAAAAGTATTATTTAGCATATTAACCGCTATTGTTTTAATCATATCAATATTCCTTTACATTAATAAGGATAAGTTTGTGTATGTAGGTTCAGTAGATATTATTGAAGTCGATTGCAGCAAAAAAGTTCAAATCTTGAGCGAAGTTTTAGAAAGTGACCAACGGATAAGAAAATCAAATGAACTCATTAAATACGCTAAAGAAGATCATAGGAATCAGGAATTAGTGATTAGCATTATTGAAAAATGTGGTATGCCAACATTAAAGGAGGTGGGTCAAAAACAAATGGATGCAATCTGGTTGGGACTGCAACATAGTACTGAAGAAATCAGAAAAAAGTATTTTCCACAAATAGAGAAAGCGGTAAAAAATGGAGACTTATCTAAACAGCAATATGCATTGATGAAAGATAGGATGTTAATGGACGAAGGAAAACCCCAAATATATGGTTCACAAATAGAAAATGGTAAATTGTATAAATTAGAAAATCCTGAAACTGTAAACGAAAGAAGAAAAGAAATGGGATTGGAACCAATAGAGGATTATTTAAAGTATTTTAATATTCAGTTCAATCCGAATTAAAATACTACACATAACTTAGTATTGGCAAAATGCGGGGTTCAGTCTGAGTTGAAATTGTCACTGTTTTATTCGCCACTGCTTTTCAAATGCGCAGTTTTTTTGAAAGTTTACTTCATTGAAAAAGCATTGGCTTCGCTTGGTAGAAATTGAACTTTCAGTCCATTTTTAGCCCGCACTTCGCCAATACTCGAACCGTTATCTGCAATTTTACAACAAACAAACGTATGAACATAAAATTTATAATTAAACTTCCCATTTTACTTGTGTTTTGCATTCTATTATTTTCTTGCGACAAATCAAAAAAAACTCAAGACGAAAAAGAATCAAAAAATAAAGTTGAAAAATCTGAAGTAGATGATTTTAACAAAAAACTAACTTTAAATGTTAAGGAATCTAAGGAAAGAATGTTAAAGAAAGGAATAAGTTTTGAAAGCTTAGGTGATTGTGATAATTCTATTTCTGAAAAAACTACAACTGATTTAATAATCACAAAAGAAAGTATAACAAAATCAACACTAAATGTAGATTTCAAATTTTTACAGGCTTGTTGTCAAACTTTTGGAGGTGATTATAAAATTAAAAATGACACTTTGATTTTTGAGTATGAAAATGTTGGTGAAGGAATTTGTAAGTGCGAATGCTGGTATAAATACAAACTAAAAATAAGAGATATTAAAGGGAAATTTATCAGTTACAAATTAATTCAAAAATAAAAATTACGGCTAACAAGGATTTTGCGTCAGGCGGGCTGAAGTGCAAAATTTGGGCGGTAGTTTTTCAATTGAAATTAGTAATAAAACCAGCTTTTGTGCTTCAATCTCTCGCCCGAACGCCAAGCCCCGAGACGTTATATGCAACCAGAAAAAAATCCAAACGGGGCAACAATGAATGCAAACAATTAGAATAAATAGTACAGAATCGTAATGAAAAGCATATTTATAGATAAAAAGAAAGAGCCGACTGACGCTGATCTTAGAAATGGATTGGGCGATACTTACAAGTATTGGAAGGGTCTTGCTGACTTCACAAACAAAGCATTCCCGACTGCAACAAACGAATGGAATTACTCCAGCGAGAAATATGGCTGGAGTTTTCGCATTAGAGACAAAAAGCGGGTTCTCATATACTTATTGCCCCGTGACGAGTTTTTCAAGGCAGCGTTTGTTTTCGGACAAAAAGCGACCGATGAAATTCTCAGCTCCAATGTTTCTGAATACGTCAGGAATGAACTTAAAGCAGCAAAAGTCTATGCTGAAGGACGAGGTATCAGAATAGAAGTAAAAAACAAAACGACAGTTGACGACATTAAAAAACTAATAACCATCAAAATTGCAAACTAAGACACAAAGGCTGGAATGGCAACATATAACAGCACATTTGCAATAGATGGGGTTTTGTGCTCCGAACGAATATTTGTGCTCCGATTTCCGCCACGCCAAGCCGAGAACCGTTAGCGGTCAAGCTAAAAGACGATACTAAAACAGAAACGAATGGAATTTATAAAACGGCTTTTCAGAACAGATAAAAAACCAAGTGATATTTGGACGATCTTCACTTCAAAATTAGAAGTGAAAGAATTGTTTGTTTCTTCCGGACAACTGACAATCGGAGACGACTTTTTAAAAATTGAAAACTATCCATTTGAGCCTTCTATCGCATACCGAAAAACTATATTCAAGACAAACCAAATTGACGACATAGACTTTAAAGCATTCCCACCTACATTTAGAGTTGGGAGCGAGCTGATTTTTTTAACGTCAGAAAAAAAAGTTGAACTTGAAGAGTTTGCTAAAAAGAATAATATCAAGACAATTGAGCGACCGATGATTTGGGGATGGATACTTGAACCATTTTTAGACACAGAATTTACAACAGAAACAGACGAAAGACTGACGAAACTTTTAGAAAATTACGGTTTGATTGCTGAACAAATAAAATCTTTAAGAGCAGAAGTTGAAACCCAAATGCTGAAATATAACTTTGACACTATGCTTTGGGAATGGGGTTGTTTTGGCGCTTTGGACGTTCTAAAAGCAATGCGAACAAAATATAATAAGGACGAATATAAAGACTTTTATAAACGAGTAATGAAAATCGCATTATTAACCAAAATTACAGACGAATGAATGAAGCCCGAACCGCTAACAGCCGTTTTGCAAAAGCAGGAGTTTCCTGCTCCTTTGACGGTGAAGTGCTAAATTCAAGCTTTGTGCATCTACTGAAGTTTTGTGCTGAAAATCCCCGCAGTCGCAAAGAGGCAAACTGTGAGCCGTCATAGTACATACACCTTACTAAAAAAAAGAAAATGACAAATTTTATAAATAAAAAAGAATTGAAGGGTTTTGATTTTTATCATTTAGAAACCCTAAATGTTTTTTTTGCTGTAAAAAACAGAGAAGAAAATGCAATAGTAGATAAAGATGGAGATATAATATTCAAACTACCACAAAATAAGGAAGAAAATCATTGGTTTAATTTATCTGCTTTTCAATGGGAATCATCAAAAAAAAGAAAATTTAATCAAAAAGTAACCTATTGGACATATACAAAATGTACTTATCCTAAATGGAAATTTAATCAAGGAACTATCCAAAAAACACAAATATTTACGTACAAAAATGATGAATTAATTGAGTTTTTAGAAGATAAATATATCATTCAGGCGTATTCAGTCAGTCCAACAAAGCTGGTTCTTCAATTAGCGATAGATGCAAAAGAAAACAGGCCTTTTGAGAAAATATCTGTTGAAATTTTTGATACTGAGACCGAATGTTTAAACCCTTTGTTGGAGTGTAATTATTTTGAAGATTTTCCAATTCAAGTTCACGAAATTGATGGAACAGATTATTTGTTTTCGGTATATACTGATATTATTATTAATAAAGACGAATTGATAGAGAATCAGGTTTCATTTCTTTACAATACAAGTGGTAGTAAAGTTTTTGATTTTGAACTTTCGGCAGGGCGTGGAAGGGAAACACATTTTGAGCAAAGCAAAAAAGGATTTGGCATTACTTATAAATTACTTCAAAAACCCATAAAAGAAGCAAATGGAGATTTGCTAAAAGAAAGTACTTGCCTTATTGATATTTATGGGAATTTTTATGGCGAGTTTAGCGCCATTGCAGGACAACTTCACAATACAGGAATTAAAAATCATACAATTTGTCCGAAATTTTTTGACGGAAAAATGCTTTGTTCTTCATTGCCTACAGAAAACGATACAAATAAGTATTTGATAATTATAGACAAAGATGCCAATCGTATTGAAACTAAATATCCTTTTCCCTTTATAGGAACAGGTTTCTTTAGCCGTTATATTATTAGCGATAAGAAAATATTTGGTTCAATTTGTTTAATTGTTGTTGATGCTAAAAATTGGGTTCAGCTAATTGATCTTAACGGAGAAAAAATCCCAAACATACAGCCCATTGTTTTTGAAAATTACGCTATTGATTATAAAACATATTTTATTAATCAAGCGAGTTAGATAAAATCAACAAACACCTAAAAAACACTATGAACTTCAAAGGAGAAGAGAAATTAAAAAAAGCAGAGAAATAAGACGACTTACGTTCCTAGCATAAAATGAATAATTATTAAAAAACACACAATGAAAAAACCGCTAATACTATATATACTATTTACAATATTTTCAAACAGTTACGCTCAAAACGATAGTATCAGAAAACCTGTAGAATGTGGTACAGGAAAAATAATCAAAATGGAGAACGAAAGAAGCCAAAAAATCATTGATGCTTTTATCATTGCTTCTGAAAAAGATATGTTATTTGGCAACGGACTTTGGTATAATATAGGCAAACAAACTACCGATGAAGATATTTTGAAAGCAGGTTTAAAAAATGATTTAGATTGGGAAAATATTCGTTTGCTAAAAAGCGTAGATCACGGAAATTACAAGTATATTTTGTTGTCTTACTCAAAAGAGCAGAAGTTTTATTTTGAAACGATGGCACTTTACGATAAAATCAATTTCACTTTTAGGACTTATGATGCTTTTTTCTACAAAAACCAATATCACCAGGAAGTTATAGGAACTTGGAAAAGTGATGATATATTAAATTTGGAAACATTAACAGAAATTAAGTTGACCCCTTTATCAAGCAACAAAGAAAATCCGGAAAATCACTTTGGGCAGTTTTTGCAAATAAATGATGATTACACATTTCACCTCTATTTCCAGGCAGATTGCTATATGGGTTGTGATGAAAGGATTGAGGGTAGATATAGTTTTAGTTCCGAAAATGAAATTAATTTTCATTGTAACACCTTTACATATGTTGGAGCATTGTGTAAAAAAAGAAAAAGACACCCAAAACCATATACAATAAGACATATAAAATTTGAGAAAGAGGGTGAGAAATTAATTCTTAAAAAAATAAAAAAGTGAACAAAAAGCTATTCGCAATCATGGTTGGTATTAGCATCGTTTCTTGTAACGAAAAACCTACGAAAAAAGAAAATTCCGAAAAGGCAGAAATTTCGGTACAAAAAAATGAAAAATCCAAAAAATCGATGTCTGAAAAAGTTGAAAAACCATCTTCAGAATGGAATTTTATGAAAGTAGATGTCGAAAATTTTCCAGTTCTAGAAGAAACTTCGTTTGATACACGTGATGAATCCTACAGCAAAAATCATCCTGTAGCAAGGGTTTACACCAAATTATCGAAAGAGCAAGTCCGAAAATTAGGCTTGGAAAAATGGTTGCAAAATGGTTCCGATGTTTCTATGAATTATGAATTGCCCTATTCTTCTGATTTTAAAACATTTGTATTTACTTATCAAGATGGCGAAATGGAACTCCGAACAATAATGATGACATTTGACAAAAATTTCAAGAGAATTGATGAGTTAGAAATTGCTTATGACGAAATTGCCGAATCTTGGTTGTGGACCAAAAGCGAAATTTCTAAAAACAAGATAGAAGTAAAAGACCATAACGAATCAGGTGGAGAAACAGAAATTACAACAACAATTTATAAAATTGACGAAACTGGTAATTTTGTAACAATCTCAAAGACCTAAGCAAAATAAACTAAAACTTCTGTTACTAAGGTTTTGCTTCAGGCGGACCGATCCCGAAACAAGTTCGGGACAAGATGTGTAAATTCAACGGCAGTTTTTCAATTGAGCTTTAGTAATGATATTAACTTTTATACTTCGATTTGACTACGTCGAACTAGCGTTTCTCCCCCGAACACAAAGCCCCGAAATGTTAACGGTAATTTGGACCGCCGACAAATAACCAACTGCTAAAAGACGACAGATCATTTATTGAACTTAAACGAAATGAAAATTTTAAATAACTCTAACAAATTATTCTACTTAAAATCAGCTAATGTAATTGGTGGACAAAACATTTTTCTTTTTTTTAGACAAGCAGATAAATATAGTTTACGAAATACTATTGAAAATCAATATGACTACATCAATGTATCATTGATTTTGTGGATGGAAAACTCTAATGATGCGAACAATGAATGCTTAAAGATTAAAGAATATTTTTTGGACGAAACAATTTCAATAGACACAATGAATGGGACCGAAATTGAATTTATTGGAGGTTATGATTATCGAATTAAAGTGAAAAAATATGATGAGGATATCATAGACCAATTTACAGAAGATTGGATTGACAGATATTTATTTGCAACAAAGTTTGCTTATGACCAAATGGCAATAGGTGGAAATTATTATAACTTGCTTAAAGAAATAGTAAATATTACAAAATTTTCTAAAGATGAAACAGCAAAAAATATTATGGACAAGGTGAGTTATTTTGAGCAAGAACATAAAATCAAAATTGACTAAAAAACTACGCTAACAGCCAAGAACACCTCCTATAAAAGCCCGAAACTTATATTCCGTGATTTGTGTTAGAGATTCCGTTACTTGTGTTAATTTCCCCTATCTATTCATTCTACTTTTGTATTGTTAATAATTTAATCACAATTTAAAATTTAGAAAAAATGAAAAAAGTAGCATTAATTACAGGAGCAAGTTCAGGAATGGGTAAATCAACGGCTAATGAATTGCATAGCCAAGGATATACAGTGTATGGAGCAGCAAGACGTACCGATGAGATGAACGACTTAAAAGGAAAAGGAATGGGAGTCGTTTCCCTTGACCTGACTAATGACGAATCAATCGTTGAAGCCGTAAATACAATCCTGAAAAAAGAAGGCAGAATTGACGTTTTAATTAACAATGCAGGATATGGTTCTTATGGTGCTGTGGAAGATGTCCCGCTTGACGAAGCAAGAAGACAGTTTGAAGTAAATCTTTTTGGAATGGCAAGATTAACGCAGTTGATATTACCCACAATGCGCAAGCAAAAATCAGGTAGAATCGTAAACATTTCTTCTATGGGTGGTAAAATATATACTCCACTTGGTGCATGGTACCACGCTACAAAGCATGCGGTAGAAGGCTGGAGTGATTGCTTGCGTTTAGAACTTAAAGAATTTGGAATAGATGTAGTGGTAGTTGAACCGGGAGGTATAAAAACTTCATGGGGTGAAATTGCGGCAGAAAATTTAAAGAAAACTTCAGGCATGGGAGCTTATGCCAGTTTTGCTAATAAAGTGGCAGAAAATACTAAGAAAATGTACACCGGAAATCAACTGACTGATGTTGATATACTTGGGCAAACTATTGCAAAAGCTGCAACTGATAAAAAGCCAAAAACGAGATATGTAAAAGGCTACATGGCTAAGCCGGCAATAGCAATCAGAAAATGGTTTGGCGACAAAGTGTATGATAAAATAATCATGAGTCAGGTTAAATAAACTAAAATTTTAGCAAAAAATGAAACAAGACATTCAAAACATAAAGTCAATAAGCGAATTGCATCAAATTTTCGGATTCGATAAACCTACCCATCCGTTAATAAGTATTATTGATGTTTCAAAATGGGAAATTCCGGAACAGTTTATTGGCGTAAAATACACATCAGACTTATATACAGTTGGTTTGAAAGACAAGAGTTGTGGTTTACAATATGGCAGAAACAACTATGATTTTGATGAAGGTGTATTGATATTTACAGCCCCCGACCAAGTGCAGTCAGTATCAAAAGCACAACATTTGGATGAAATAAAGGGATGGATGTTATTTTTCCATCCCGACCTGATTCGCAATACAGCTTTGGGGCAACATATTGATGAATATGGCTTTTTCACTTATGACGTACATGAAGCTCTACATTTATCAGATGCAGAACAAAAGACGATTACCGATTGCAAAACCATGATTCAAAATGAAATTTCAGAACGAATAGACAATCATAGCCAAAACGTGATTGCATCTTCATTAGAGTTGTTATTGAATTTATCCAGACGATATTATGAAAGGCAATTCAACACCCGGTCTGCACAAAACTCTGATATTATGAGCCAGTTTCATTCTCTACTGAACAACTATTACAAAACCGGACAATTTGCAGAAACCGGCATACCTCCCGTAGAATACTTTTCTGACAAAATACATCTTTCAGGAAACTATCTAAGCGACTTACTGAAAAAAGAAACAGGGTACGCTGTAAAAGACCACGTAAATAATTTTATTATCGAAAAAGCTAAAACATTATTGCTAAGTGAAAATGAAACAATAAGCGGTATTGCCTATACTTTAGGCTTTAACTATCCGCATTATTTTAGTCGTTTATTTAAAAGCAAAACAGGACTTACACCGCAAGAATACAGGGAGTTAAATTAATGAAAATTAGCCATCTAAAATGGAAAGAGTACAACAAAATATTGCCAAATGTCGACGAATTCTAAGCAACCTTCGGCATTACCTTGACAGAAATTTATAACGGAAAAACTTTGACAAGAAGATGGCTATGACAATTGTTGAAGGACTAAAGGTCAACTGATAACAAAGTTTTGTTTCAGGAATGATGATTGCAGAGCTCAACTTTTTGTCATAAATTTAGTATCAGTATAGATCGAACGCTGGTTCATAAATCCTTAGTAACACCAATCTCAACAATGTTGTAAGTAATTTTTCAACCTTCACCAACAGAACATCAAATGAAATTTGACAAGCATTTTCCCACAGAACGACTAAAACCCTACATCAAATATTTTGTAGTGTCGGAGAACGAATTGGAAAATGAATATACCGTTTTTCCGTCTTCGGGACTGGTTATCGGTTTTCAGTATAAAGGTCAACTTGCAACGGTACAAGACAATACCGAAAATACATTGACTTCGGCAGGAATTACGGGAATTACTGACGGTTACAAAATCTTCAAAAACTCGGCAGACATCGGTACAATCTTGGTTTACTTTACTGAAATTGGCTTTACTCATTTTGCTTCGCATCCTGCCAACGAACTCTTTAATTTAAGCCTTTCGCTTGACGATATTTTTGATAAGAATGAGGTAACTGAGGTTGAAGAAAAGTTAGCAATCGCTACTACAGACAAACAAAGAATTAAAATTGTTGATCAGTTTTTAGTTTCACAATTGAAGGACATTGAAACCGATAAATTAATTCTGGAAGCCGTTAAACTCATTTATCAAAGCAATGGAAATATCCGTATAAAAGAGTTGAATGACAGGCTTTTTATAAGCCAAAGTCCGTTTGAAAAGCGTTTTAGAAAAGTGGTGGGAACCACTGCCAAAAAATTTGCATCCATCGTTCGTTTCAATGCCGTTCTTGACAATCTGAACGATACAAAATCACTGACTGAAATTTGTTACGAAAACAATTTCTTCGACCAGGCTCATTTCATCAAAGACTTTAAAAAATTTACAGGCGACACACCGGAAAATTTCAAACGGTTTCTGTGACATGAAGAATAAAAATTGTTATTGTGCACTAATAAATATGCAACAATTTTTACTAAAGCCCATTTGTACATTTTGGCAAAAAAACGATTTTTTACAATTGCACCAACTTTAAGTACTGCAACTTTGCATCGTAATCATAATGCAAAAAGCAATGAAGAAAATTATCTTAAAATCAACCATCATTTTAACAAGTTTGAGCATTATAGTTGCGTGTCATTCAACAAATCGTTTAACAATTAAAAACAAAGAAAAAATGTTTACAGTAGAACAAATTAAAACCGCTCACGGAAAAGTAAAATCGGGTGCAGATTTCCCTTCTTACATTAAAGAAATTAAGGAATTAGGTGTTACGCATTATGAAGCGTACGTAACAGACGGACACATTAACTACCACGGTGCAAACGATTATACAGCAAATGTACCAGCCAAGTACGAGCCATTGGTAATTGCCGACACTTCAAAAGGCGAAGAATTTAAAGCAGAGTTAGTTGCTCATCAACAAGGTAAAACAGACTTCTTGACTTTCATTAAAATGTGTGCAACTTTTGGCATCGAAAAATGGGAAATCTGTATGGACAAAATGACTTGTACCTATTATGACAAAGCAGGAAATGAAATTTTGGTAGAGCAAATTCCTCAATAAGATTTGTTTTTTATCACATTGCTGAAGTTTACACTTCAGCTTTTGTGCTTATTCACCTTAAGCGACAAGACTATCAACCTATTTGAAATGAAGTAAAAGACAGATAGCAACGATATAAAAAGACTTTCCCGGCTTACTAACTGTTAAAATAGAACCACTTGACATTTCGTTTGAATCAAATAGACTAACATTAAAAGATTTTTTGGACACCAAAGAAAAAAACTTTACCATACTGACATACTGTTGTCATAATGCCACTCTACTTTTGTGTTATTATTAATTTAAAAACAAAAAGAAAAATGAGTAAAGCAAATTTAGTATCAGTAAGAATAATTACCGCTGACATAAAGCGATTGGTTCAGTTTTTTGAGGATGCAACAGCTACAAAAGCCAAATGGGCAACAGATGACTTTGCAGAGCTGATATCTGAGTCTTTTACTCTGGCAATTGGAAGCACACGAACGCTGGCTTTCTTCGGAGAAGGCGTTGCTGAACCTGCGACTAACAAAAGTATTATTATAGAATTCCTTGTTGAGAATGTAGATGATAACTACGAAATGATTAAAGGTTTAACAAACGAAATTGTTCAGAAACCGACAACAATGCCTTGGGGTAATCGGTCATTATTATTTCGTGATCCGGACGGGAATTTAATTAACTTTTTCACACCTGTAAGTGATGATGCAAAAAAGAAATTCGCATAAAGAATAAGCACTACCTATAACACCGGTTTTTGCAATATTGGAACAAAAAAAAGTAATTAGACATTAATAATTTCAATGAAACTATTGTACTAAATTTGGACTGACGGAATTCTAATCCCCAACATCGCAAATCCCCGAAACTTCACTTGCCTTTATTTCTTTTTTGGCATCACAAAAGATACTAAAATCTTTGATATTGGTGGTGGCGACAGTAACAGAAGACCATACAACGCCATTTAGTACGACACAAAATTTTTTGTTTTGCAGTATCAAAAGAAAGAAAATTAGAATGACAAAAGCAGCATCAACTAATGGACTTTTAAACAAAGCATATCCGGACTTTTGAACAAAGTCATCTGAAATAATCCCATTTACCTTTGTCTCAATAAAATTTTAAAAATAATGAGACAAACAAATTACAGCGGAGCATTACAGCATCCGATTGGTTCGAACTTCAACGCAAAATCAACTTCAGCAGAAGTAATGAAAGGAATTGACCTTACAGGCAAAACTGCCGTTGTAACAGGCGGAAATACAGGCATCGGATTGGAAACAGTCAAAATGCTTGCAAAAGCGGGTGCAACAGTCATTGTTCCGGCAAGAGACATTGAAAAAGCCAAAAAAAATCTGCAAGAAATTGCTAACGTCGAAATCGTAGAAATGGACTTAATGAACCCTACATCTATTGACATATTTGCTGAAAAGTTTTTGGCTTCAGAGAAACCATTGCATTTGCTTATCAACAATGCAGGAATTATGTGGGTTCCCTTACGCAGAGACAATCGTGGAATTGAGTCTCAATTAGCCGTCAATTACTTGGCACAATTCCAACTCACAGCTAAATTATGGGCCGCATTAAAAAAAGCCAATGGAGCAAGAGTGATCAATGTTTCTTCGCAAGGACACCAATTTGCACCTTTCAATTTTGACGATCCGAATTTTGAACATCGGGAATACGAAACCCTGCAAGCTTACGGGCAATCAAAAACCGCTGTCAATCTATTTTCTCTTGAATTAGACAACCGGGCAAAAGAGTTTGGTGTAAGAGCATATTCTTTGCATCCGGGTTCTATTGCAGGAACAGAATTAGGAAGAGAAGCACCATTAGAACTATTTGTAAAAATGGGATTTTGCGATGAAAAAGGAAATATGTTACCCGAAGTGACCGCCTCACTCAAAACAATTCCGCAGGGTGCATCTACAACAATCTGGTGTGCAACAAGTACGCAACTAGACAACATTGGCGGTGTATATTGTGAAGACACCAACATTGCTGAATTAGCTTTGAGCCCAAACGTTTCAGCAGGAGTAAAACCGTACTCGCTAGATGAATCCAATGCAAAACGTTTGTGGAAATTAAGCGAAACATTGACAGGTATAACATTTAAAGTTATGTGATTGTCTAAAAAGCGGACTAATTATCATTTGCCACGAATGCACGATTTTTTTCACCTAAAATCAGGAAAAATTTTCATTCGAAAGAAAATTAAAGATTAAATTCGAGAATTCGTGGCTACTTTTATCGTTGGTCAAAATAAAGAATAGTCATTTAGCATTAATTGATAGTTGTACCTTTGCAACTACACAAACAATATGGAATTTCATCTAAAATATATAACAGACGACATTAAACTTTCTTCTTACGAAGACAGGCTATTTAAAACAGAAGTCGTTTTTGATCATCACATACTTGTGTGGTTCATTTCGGGTGAAACAAAGATCATTCAGGCAGACCAAAGTTACTTGTTTACATCAGGTGATATTTTTC
Source organism: Chryseobacterium sp. DT-167 (assembly GCF_058310155.1). Lineage (NCBI taxonomy): Bacteria > Pseudomonadati > Bacteroidota > Flavobacteriia > Flavobacteriales > Weeksellaceae > Chryseobacterium > Chryseobacterium sp. DT-167. The sequence goes on from NZ_JBZEEQ010000004.1 coordinate 25,143, forward strand.
TTATTCCGAGAAATCAGTTGGCGACAATTATCAATTATCCAAAAGACGGACTGCCACACAAGTCGGTAGTAATGCACTTGTCTATTGACCGGCTTAGAGCATTCTACGCCAATGAGACGGTAAAAACAAAAGTTGCCGCCACACAAAAAATTCTAAGCTTTGATAAACATCCATTATTAGAAAGTTGCCTTGCTTCGCTGATACCTTACTTTGATGTGCAGGAAAAATTTCCAGAAAATATTGCCTCATTAAAAATCACGGAAGCAATCTCTATCCTCAGAACGATTGACAAAAGCATTGACAACATATTGGCAAACTTTGAAGAACCCTATAAAATTGAGTTAGCAGATTTTATGGAAAAGAACTTTATGTTTAATATGCCTTTGGAAAAGTTTAGTTACCTGACAGGACGCAGTTTGTCAACTTTTAAGCGAGATTTTAACGCCATTTACGGCACAACACCGCAACGTTGGCTGACAAAAAAACGTTTAGAATTGGCACATTACCAACTTACCGAAAAAAATAGAAAACCTGTTGAAGTGTATTTAGAAACAGGTTTTGAAAACTTATCGCATTTTTCATACGCTTTCAAAAAACATTTCGGAGTAACACCCACAGAACTTGCCGACAGTCGTTAATAACTTGTTGGCTTTTATTTTAAACCGACCGACATTGAAAAATTAATGGCAGATTAAAAGATTGTGTTTTTACTTTTTTGGCACTGCCATCTGCTTTCCTCATTTATTATTAATTTATCAATTGATTATCATTCGCACAGTGCTCTCACGACCTTTGTTATTTTATCAATAGTTTATCTATTAATTACAACTATAGAATTTTTAATTTTTAGGAAAAGAATTGAAAACCCGCAGGTAAAGAAGAAAAAATCTCACTTAAAATCAAATACTTACAAAATATTTCCCCCAACGTTGTAATATTTCATCATTGACGACTGTCTTATCAGTAAAATAATATAAATGAATAAAAAAATGATTTTTCTTTTTGCGATTGCCTCATCAGCATTTATGTCCGCGCAAAGTATTGAAGGAACCATCACCGATAAATCTCATCAGCCGGCTATTGATACAGAAATTCTTTTAACCAAAGAAAATTTGAAATTCTCTGCCATCACAGACGAAAAAGGAAAATTTAAAATTCCATTGAAAGAAGATGGAAATTATATTTTACAAATCATCAAAGACGGTATTACCACAAACACAGAAAACATTACCGTAAAAGGAAATCTCCTTAAGAACGTTGAAATAAAAGAAGAAAACACACCTGCCGAACAAAAAATAGAAGGGGTAACCATGACGGCGAAGAAAAAACTTTTTGAAAGAAAAGTAGACCGATTGGTTTTTAATGTTGAAAATTCTGTTGCCTCCCAGGGAATTGATGCAGTGGAAGCTTTGGCGAAAACCCCAATGGTTCGTGCAACCGATGACGCAATTTCCATTGCAGGAAAAAGTAATGTCGCAATTATGGTCAATGATCGATTACTTAATCTTTCCGGACAGGAAATGATCAATTATCTTAAAACTTTGCGATCAGATGATATTGCAAAGATCGAGGTAATCACTACCCCACCCGCAAAATATGAAGCGGAAGGAAAAAGCGGACTGATCAATATTGTTTTAAAAAAGAATACAAGTCTCGGATGGAACGGCTCTTTGCAGACATCCGGGAGTTATTACTGGAACAGACCGGCAGTTTCCACGAGAAGCGGAGCAAGCTTTAATTATCAGGGTAAAAAACTTTCCATCACAACCAACTTATCTTTAGGTGATAACTATTGGGAACAGAAATCATACAATTACCTTATAGGAAAAGGAAATACAGATTATTGGAATACCGACAGCAGAGGCTCAAATAACTACCGCTACAAAGGCGGAAATATAAAAGGTGAATATAAAATCAACGATAAAAATCTGGTAGGGGTCAATTACAATTATTCATACAGCAATCCGATAGAACAGGCAAAAAACTATACTCAAAGACAGACTGATAATGTTCAACAGGATTTTTACTCGGACTCTAACAATAGAAATATCAGAAAAGTACACAATGCCACGGCTTTTTATGATCTAAAACTAGATACATTGGGAAGCAAACTGAGTCTTTCAGCGAATGTAATGCTAAACGATGCCAATGCAAAAAACTTTTACAATACAATTACCGATGTTACAACTTCATCATTTGTAAATCCTATAAGTCAATATAAAATCTACTCCGGACAGGCAGATCTTGAAAAGAATTTTGCGAAAATAAAAACAGAAGCCGGATTAAAATATACGACCATTAAAAATGATTCCTACTTCAATTTTTTTGATATTGAAAACGGGCAGAATATCAGAAACACCGTTCGAAGCAATGACTTTTTCTATAACGAACAAAACTATGCTGCATACGCTTCCACAAGCTTTAAAATCAACGAAAAATGGGATGCTAAAGCCGGATTGAGATATGAATACACCAATCTGGAAGGAATCTCTGTCAACGACAACATCACCACAAACATCAAATACGGCAAATTTTTTCCTACCGCATATCTGAGCTATAAAGCAAATGACAACAATACATTCTCTGTAAATTATTCGCGAAGAATCAGCAGACCGTATTTTGGAAATCTGAATCCTTTTAAATACATTATTTCAGAGTTTGAGTACAGAACCGGAAACCCTTATTTATTACCGTCTTTCTCAGATAATCTGGAATTCGGGTATGTTCTAAAAAATAATTTCAACATTACTGCTTATTATAATTACAACAAAAACAATTCAGACAGAATTCAGGTTGTTGAAGGAAACCAGAAATACAACATTGTAAAAAACTTTTACAATGAAGATCAGGCGGGAATCAATATTTCATACAATTACAACAAACTAAAATGGCTGGAATCTAATGTTTTCGTGAACGGTTTTTATGCCAAATCAAAATCTTACGATCCACAAGCAGTTGCTGCGGCTGCAGGATATGGAGCCAACTTTAATTTTGATAACAATTTCTTTTTAAACAAAGAAAAAACCGTCACCATCATGCTTGGATTATGGAGCAACATTCCCAACAGAAGCGGAAATACATACTTTAATGGTAATTTCTCAGCATATTCCGGTGTAAAACTAAATCTGATGCAGAAAAACTTAATGATCAATCTGTACGTCAATGATTTACTGAATACCAACCGTGACAAAGGAACAGAATATTACCCAAACTATGATGTCGAATATTATAGTAAAGGAATTACGAGAAACATTTACCTTTCTGTAACCTACAAATTCGGAAACAACAATGTAAAAGGAGCAACCAAACAGGTGAAGTTTGAGGAATCAGGCAGAGCCGGTGGTGGAAGTTAGTTTTTTTTGAAGCGATAACTGTGGTTATCGCTTTTCTTTTTGAAAATTGATTGGTAAAATTAGCTTTAAAATTAGATTGAAATACTGAATCCTAAACTAAAAAAGTATGCTTTTCAATATAGTTTTTAGTTTATTTAATGATCTCTCCTTTATAATATTTCTCTAAAAAGAAACCCAGATCAGCACGATAGCCAATTCCCGAAGCTTCAAATTTCCAGTTGCCGTTCTTTTTGTATAATCTTCCGAATTCAATTCCGGTTTCTATAGAAAAATCTTCGTCAAGTTCATATTTTGCAATCTCCTGATTATTATTCTGATCAACAATTCTGATGTATGAATTTCTTACCTGTCCAAAATTTTGTCTTCTTCTTTCAAAATCTTCAATCGTTACGACGAAAAGAATTTCCTCAACTCTGGAATCCACTTTTTCAAGATCAATCATGATCGCTTCATCATCATCTCCGTCGCTGTTTTTACCGCTCGGATCATCACCTGTATGGGTTAAAGCGCCTTCAGGAGAACTCAGATTGTTGTAAAAGACAAAATAATCTTCACTTACCAGTTTTCTCTGAGCATCAATCATAATCGCAGAAGCATCAAGATCAAAATCGTAGCCCGTCCCTTCATTGGGGTCCCAACCAAGACCGATCGTCATTTTTGTAAGCCCGATATCAATTCGCTGTCCTTTCTGTAAGTTAATTGCCATAGTTTTGTACTTTAAATCTAAGATAGTTTTGATTTAGCAATTTTCCAAATAATCAGGTTAAAAAAACATTAAAAAAGCCCAATCAGAAGACCAGGCTATATATTTTAATTAGAATTTTAAACAGATCTTAATTCTGTCTCTGCATCAAGTTTGTTTCTTGCTTTTGCCAGCATCGGAATCGATAGCAATCCTGTTGTCAGCATAATCACAATTTGTAAAGGAAGCGAGATAAATGAATACGTCAATCCCATTTCACCTCCGAATTCTGCGTTTTTTCCCATTGAGATAAACAGTGCCATAAAACCGTACTTCATTGCCAGATTAAAGGCTCCGATCCCTCCACTTGCAGGAACAATCATTCCCAAAGTACCGACTACGATGATGAAAAATCCGTCAGCAATGGTAAAATCTGAGGTTTCCGGTAATGCAAAACACACGAGATAAGCCGCCATATAATAGCAGATCCAGATTCCTAATGTATAAAGTATAAATTTTACCTTTTGCTTTAATTTAAATATTGATGTTAAACCTTGTAGAATTCCATCAATAAAGCCGATGATTTTGCCTAATATTGGAACTTTAGAAAGTTTCTTTTTAAAAACAAAAAACAAAATTGCACCTACAGCTAAAGCGGAAACTACCAATAGAACTTTATTTGGATTGACTTTAATATCCGAGTTTTCATAAAATGATAGAATTGCATCGTATTTGAAGATTAATGTCAATCCTAAAAATCCCATCATACAAACCAGATCCACGACTCTTTCCAGAATAATTGTACCGAAAGATTTGTCTACAGGAACTTTTTCTACGCCATATAAAGCTGTCGCCCGTGCAACCTCGCCACTTCGCGGAATCGTTAAATTCATCAAATACCCGAAAGAGATCGTCCAGAATGCATTAGAAGTTGAAATACTGTGCCCCATCGGTTCCAGCAATAAATTCCAGCGGACAGCTCTGAACCAATATGCTAAAACACCAAACACTGCGGCAAACAGAACCCACATATAATTGGCTTTTGATAAGGATTTTTGCACCACGTCAAAATCAAAACCTCTGAGAGCGAGCCACAGAAAAAATCCTGCAAACGCCAGTGAAATGACAATGGTAAGAACAGATTTTAAAGGATTGGTCGATTTTTTTTCCATGAATCAGGTAAGAAGGTTAGTTTTCTCATCCGGGAAAACGATTTTCGGCTGAAAATCTTTGGCTTCTTCAGGAGTCATTTGTGCGTAAGCAATGATGATGATGATGTCGTCTCTCTGCACCTTTCTGGCAGCAGGACCATTCAGACATACTTCTCCTGATTTTCTTTTGCCTTTGATCACATAAGTATCAAAACGCTCTCCATTATTCACGTTGACAATATAAACCCTCTCTCCTACAACCAAACCTGCAGCTTCGATAAGTTCTTCATCAATCGTTATGCTTCCTATATAATTAAGGTCAGAGGCGGTCACTCTTACCCTGTGAATCTTAGATTTAAATACTTCTATTAACATAATGCAAATTTATTAATAATATTTAATAAAATGAGGGTAAAGTAAATTTTAGAACTACCAGAAAAACAAACATTTAATTCAGAACAAAATAATATATTCTGTATCCGGTTACATATCTTTCAAAGAAATCTTAAAAACACTCAAAACCAGATATTGAATTTAGGATTTAATAAATATAAAAATTAATATTATCTTTTTTGGAAAGCCAATAAGCATAAGCAGTTGGCATGATTTTAGTATCTCGAAACGTAGATTTTTCGTAAAATCTGAAATTATGATATTTTGATCTTTTTCAAGTCAAAACAAAAAATAATTACAAGTTTTTAGAAAAAATTTGCACAATTTGAAAATTGTTTTATATTTGCTACAATTACTAACTAACTTTTAATATAAAAATTATGAACAAGTCTGAATTAATCGACGCAATTGCGAAAGATGCAGGAATTACTAAAGTTGCGGCAAAAGCTGCTTTGGAATCTTTTATTTCTAACGTTTCTACAACACTGAAACAAAAAGACGGAAAAGTGTCTTTAGTAGGATTCGGTACATTCTCTGTATCTGAAAGAGCTGCAAGACAAGGAATCAACCCTGCAACCAAGAAGCCGATCAAAATTGCTGCTAAGAAAGTAGCTAAATTTAAAGCTGGTGCTGATCTGGCAACTGCAGTTTCAGGTGTTAAGAAAAAATAAGCAACCTGATCATAAAAATGCAAACCTCATCTTCCGATGAGGTTTTTTTATTGGAAGACGGTATTACGGTGCCAATCTGGAAATTTCCCAGTCGATATTTTTCAGTGAATAGATAATCCTGTCGTGCAATCTATTGGGTCTTCCCTGCCAAAACTCAATTTCGTAAGGTTTTGCAATATATCCTCCCCAGTTTTCGGGTCTCGGAACTTCAGAATATTCAAACTGAGTTTCCAGTTCTTTTAATTTCACTTCCAAGAATTCTCTGTTCGGAATGACTTTACTTTGTGGAGAAACAGCTGCCCCAAGCTGACTTCCTTTCGGCCTGGAATGAAAATATCCGTCACTTAAATTTTCAGCAATTTTTTCTAAATCTGCTTTAATAATAATCTGTCTTTCTAAACCCGGCCAGAAAAAATGAAGACAGGCTTTGTGTGTTTTCTCGATTGCCTTTCCTTTTCTGCTGTCGTAATTGGTGTAAAAAATGAAACCTTCGTAAGTATATTCTTTAAGCAAAACCATTCTCGTTCTCGGGCAGCCATCATCTTCCAGCGTAGAAATTGCCATTGCATTGGCCTCAGAAACCGTCGGATTTGATGACGCATCCAAAAACCAGTCTCTAAACTGCTCGATCGGATTCTCTTTAATCTCACTTTCAATAAGTTGAGATTTTTCGTATATTTTTCTCTTATCATGAAGGTTTTCCATAAATAATTTTTATTAAATTTGAGTATGAATTACTCATACAAAGGTAAAATATTAATTTCCACACCTGATATTTCCGGAGATATTTTTTCCAGATCAGTAGTCCTTATCATCGAACATGATGAGAATGGGGCTTTTGGTCTGATCCTGAATAAGAAGAATTCTAAGATGAGCGGAAGATTCAAGAACTTCTTCGATTTTAAAATAGAAGTTTATGATGGAGGACCGGTAGAAAACGAAAAAGTATTTTTTATCATTAAAGGAAAGAAGGTTTCAGAAATATACACGGAGATTAATCCTGAATTTTATGTAACTGAAGATATTGAAACAGTGATCAATTCGGTTCTAAGCAAAGAAATCAGCATTGATGATGTTAAAATATTCTCCGGATATTCCGGGTGGGGAGCATTACAGCTTGACAGCGAAATAAACCGTAAAATGTGGACGGTTGTAGACGTTTACAATCTTGATTATACCCTTCCAAATGATCAGACTTTATGGAAATCGATTATGCAAAACCTTGGTGGTGAATTTCTTTTGTGGGCAAATGCTCCGGAAGACATTTCATTAAACTAGTCATTACTTCACAAAGAAGCGCTCTATATTTAACAAATTTTAAGTATTCGTTACATAATTTTTAACATAGTTTCCACGTTCTTTGATAAATAAAAACTAAACTATGAACGTTAAAAAATTATTTATTATCCCTCTTTTTGCTGTTGCTTTTTTATCCTTTAAACCAATCGATAAGAAAATCATAATGATTGATGCCGGACATGGCGGAAATGATATGGGAGCAATCTATGACGGCATTTCTGAAAAGCAAATTGTTCTTGATATTGCTTCAAAAATAAAACAATATGATCAAGCTCAGGATGATTACGAAATAGTTCTTACAAGAGATTCTGATGCTTTCGCAACGTTAGCTGACAGAACTGCAATGATAAATAAGCTGAATCCTGAAATGGTGATTTCTCTTCATATCAATAGAAGTCCTGCAAAAGAATCAACAAGAAAAGGACACGAGATCTTTACTCAAAATTCTGAAGCGTCTAAATCTTTAGCTGAAAAAATTTCAAAAAAATTTGGTGAATGTCATATCGAAGAGAAGAATCTTCATATATTAAGAGAATCAAAATCTCCCGCTGTATTAGTAGAGCTAGGATTTTTAAATAATACTGAAGATAGAAATTATCTGAGTAGTGAAGCCGGGCAAAAAGAAATTGCTCAAAAATTCGTTGAGATTATTGCTGAAAAATAATATAAATGATACACTTTTCTGATTGTATCAGAATAAAACCCGGTAAAGGACGTAACTGTTGTTTACCGGGTTTGTCAATTTAGCTCGAGAAACTACTCTTCCAGCCTTCTACCAATTCTAGAAATCTGGAGTTTTCAAAAGTTTTATTCCTGATTTTTTTCACAGAAAAAATTCCTTTTTCGTCAGAAATCATTAATATCTCTTCAGCTTTTTGAGATTCAAAAGCGATAATCTCATGTTCCTGAATGTCGGCAAGATTATTTTTATGAAGGAATGTTACAAAGTTTTCGAGCAGCGGAGAAATGTAAGCTCCTTCCGAATGCTTGGGAACTTTAATAGTATTTCCTTCCAGAAACAATAGATTTCCTGAAGTAGAACGTGCAATTCTTTTATTAGGATTTAAAAGAATGACATCATCCAGATCGTTTTCCTCTGCATAAATTCCTGCATAGATATTTTCGGGACAATGTACTCTGATGTTGCTTAAAAGATTGTTGTTGACATTGATTTCTTTAATTAAATCAAGCTGCAAGGGTCTGCCGTTTACTGCCAAAACATCATCCATCTCGGTTACTTCAAAGAAATAGGAAACGCTAGATTTTGATAATATCGCACCGTCAGAATTTCTGTAGACCAGAAAATTGATGATCCCGTTTTCTATTTTTTTTTCCTGAATTACTTTTTCATTAAAAAGATTCTGAAAAAATTCTAAAGTATAAGCTAAAGGAATATTCATCCTCATTTTTCTCATAGATGCCATTAGGAAGAAATAGCATTCTTCATCCATGATAAGCTTAGAATTTCTTACAAAGAATGAAACCTTCACAGCATCTCCCAAAAGAAACGCTCTGTTTTTCAGTTCGAGCTCTTCTGAAATAAAATATGTATTATCCAAAGTATGATTGTTTATAAAAAAATAATGAACGATAAATCGTTCATCAGTTTTACCATTAAGTCAGGCTGCTTACAATATTAAGCAGCACCTAATTTTATTCTTAGATTTTCGATCAGGTTTTCCCAGTACAAAGCATTTTCTTCTTCGTCACCTTCTTCACAAAAGTCTGTAATATTGAGAGCAAGATCTTCTGTAATATCATCGATTGTGATGGTCATTTCAAAGAAGTTTTTGGTACCTTCATCTTCTTCCCATCTGAAACGCACGAAACTTTCAGGCTTGTATCTGATCAAAGTCGCTTTTTCTTCAGAACCACCACCCCAACTAAAATAGAAATCGTCACCTTTCTCTATTACATCATCTGCAAACCATTCGGATAATCCCTCAGCGCTAGCCAAATATTCATACAAAATCTCTGAAAGACAATGCATTGGGAATTCGTAATGGACTTTATGTTTCGCCATATAACTTATTTTTAACGTCACGCAATATATAAATTAATTTTTTTATTACACAAAAAAGTAAATAGATTTTTATGCATTATCAATGATATTTATCAGAAAAATAAATTTAGATTTTTTCCTCCTGTTTTTTGTTTTTAATTTAATCATATCTCACAAAAAAACCTCTTAATTAAGAGGTTTCCAGATTATTTAGTTTTCATTCAGTACATCCAGAATGATCTTACATCCTTCTTCAATTTCATCTTTAGAAATGGTAAGTGGTGGTGAAATTCTCAGATATTCATTTCTGTATAATTGCCAGAAGACAACCAAACCCTTCTCCATGCATCTTTTTGCAACATCCAGTGTATAATCCGGAGTTCCAAGATTTACGGCAAGCATTAAGCCTTTTCCGTTGATATTTTTAATTTTCGGGTGGATTAAAATTTTTCTGAACAGTTCTTCTTTTTCTGCCACTTGATTCATCAGTCCGCTTTCCAGAACTTCTTTTAAAGTAGCGTGAGATGCGGCTGCAATCAAAGGATTTCCTCCGAAAGTCGTTATATGTCCCAACTTTGGTGAATGCGAAAGAGTTTCCATGATTTTCTTTGAACTCATAAAAGCTCCCACAGGAACTCCGCCACCCATTCCTTTGCCCATTACTAAAATATCAGGAACGATTCCGAAGTGTTCGAAAGAAAACAATTTCCCCGTTCTTCCAAAGCCTGGCTGAATTTCATCTAAAATTAAAAGAGTACCAACTTCTTCACATCTCTTTTTAAGTTTAATCAGATAATCATCATCAGGAACTAAAAACCCTGCAGCACCCTGAATGGTTTCAAGAATAACACAGGCTGTTTTTTCTGTTATTTTATCAAAATCATTTTCATTATTAAGTTCAATAAAGGAAACCATTGGCAACAACGGACGAAATTCTCTTTTGTGATATTCATTTCCTGAAACACTCAACGCTCCGTGTGTGTTTCCATGGTAAGAATTTTTGAAAGAAACAATTTCTTCCCTTCCGGTGTATCTTTTAGCCAATTTTAAACTTCCGTCGATGGCTTCTGCTCCACTGTTTACCAAATAGGTTATTTCCAGAGGATCTGGCGTAGCCTCAGCCAACATTCTGCACAACTCTATTGGTTTTTCCTGAGCATACTCTCCGTAGACCATGACATGAAGATATTTGTCTGCCTGTTCTTTGATAGCACTGATAATTTTGGGATGAGAATGACCTAAAGTATTGGCAGAAACTCCCGCAACAAAATCAAGATATTTTCTACCGTCTTTCCCAAAAATATAGCTTCCCTCCGCTTTTTCCACTTCAAAACCTGCGGCAAACTGCGTGGTCTGTGCCTGATATTTAAAAAAATCTTTTTGCATTTCTATGGATGAAAAATTTAGGGCAAAGCTAAAAAAGATAAGTCAGATGGTAAAATTTAATTATGTCGAATAAACGGATTTCTCTATAAGCATATCAATCTATCAAATAGCATATATTATGTTGTGCATATAAACATCATTATAATGAAATATTATTGTATCTTTATGATAATCAAAAATATACCACATGCAAACAAATCTATTTTTTACAGAAACAAAGGAAAAGAATATGCAAATCTTTTTCAAAACAATAAGAAGAAACATGAGTGCTATGTTCTTATTAACTTTAGTTTTGACGTTTTTCAATTCTTCTGCATTAAGAGCACAAACTTCAAAAGTGATACCGGACAGCAATGTTTCCGGAAGTTTTTTAGGTCCTTTCGCAAATTCTGCAAGAACATATCAGATGCTGATTGATGATACCCAGCTTACGACTTTAACGGGAAAATATCTTACCTCCATCTCATTCAGACTTCTGAGTTCTGCATCTGCACCCTGGCCTCCAACAGACGCTACTTTTAGCAGCTATGAGATCTATCTCAGTAACGGAGTAGACCCGGCAAACCGACAGCTCAATTTTGCAGCAAACATCACAGGGACTCAAACACTGGTAAAGTCCGGAAGCCTACTGATACCTGCAGGTTCATTTACATCTGGCAGCGACCCAAATGCTTTCAGTTATTCCTTAGCATTCAATACTCCTTACTTGTATAACGGTGGAAATCTGATTATAGAAATACGCCATCTGGGAAGCAATGCTACTTCAGCATCTATGCACTCTGTTACAAGCACGAACACGGCTGCAGGATACGGCACTCTTTTTTCGGCCTGTTGGCAGGGATCAGGTAGTGTAACCAATGGTAATTTTTCTTATGTAAAAATAAATTCTCTTGATAATTTGGGGGTAAAATCTGTAGAAATAGACGGCGGACTGTCTGTTTATCCTAATCCCGCCAAAGATTACCTGTATGTAAAATCAGCAAAAGAGGCATCAGAATTCCATATCTTTAATATGGCAGGTCAAAAGGTTTATTCCGGAAATAACAGTTTAAAAAACCCACAGCTGAATGTTTCAAACCTTCCAAAAGGAAATTACATCTTGCAGATAATCAATAAAAACGGAAATGCAGCTTCTGTAAAATTTATCAAAGAGTAAAAGAACAGCAAATCAGTAAAAAAACTATATAATAGAACAGCTTTACGGATCACGATGAGCTGTAAATTTTACTGATGCAACAAAGTTGAGATCCAGAAATTATTGTGTATCAATCAATATTCTTATCTTTACATCTTTGAAAAGATAAATATTAATATATGAAAAAGATAATTCTTCCGTTTTTCTGTGCAGTGGTTTTTGCTACACCGGCAATGGCACAAAAAACATCTACGGCTACTGTAAAAACTGCGGCTTCGGCATCTCAGATCACTCCGCAGCAGGTGATTGATAACTATCTCACCGCACTAGGTGGTAAAGCAAAGTTAGAGGCTGTAAAATCTACTATCATCGAAAATACCATTACTGCGCAAGGAATGGATATCAACTCGACCACCAAAAAAATGGGAAATAAATTCAAATCTGTTCAAACAGTAATGGGACAGGAAATGACTCAGGTGTTTGATGGCGAAAAGGGATACATGAATCAGATGGGAACTAAAAATGATATTCCTGCCAATCAGATAGAAGAACTAAAAAAGAGCAAAACAATTGATGCTTTAGGATATGAAGCTTCAAAGTTTCAGACTGTGACTGTAGAAAAAATTGATGGCAAAGATTACAATGTACTGTCATCAGATAAAGGAAAATTCTATTTTGATGCAGCTACAGGATTACTTTACAAAGCAGGAACAGGACAAGGAGACGCTATCATGAGAAGCTATATTACAGTAGACGGAATAAAATTCCCTGAATTAATAGAAGCTGAAGGAAACGGACAGAAAGTGACAATCAAAACCAATAAAGTTACTTTAAACTCAGGAGTGAGTGACGCCGATTTTAAGTAAAATAAAAATATTATGTTAAAAAGACCGGATTTATTCCGGTCTTTTCTGTTTTTCACCTGTTTCATTATAAACTTTAACGGTAATTTAACTAAAAAATGAACATTTAAATTTCTTATAATTGTGAATAATGTATATTTTTATCCCGCAAAATTTAAATGCTCACTATATGAAAAAAATTCTATTGTCATTAGGGGTTGTCTTTATGGCTTCAGCTAATGGATTCGCACAGAATATCCCGATGGATGCTTCTGTAAAGACAGGTACTCTTCCGAATGGTATGAAGTATTACATCAAAAAAAACACATTGCCGGAAAAGAAGGTAGATTTCCGTCTGGCAATCAATGCAGGATCTATTCTTGAAGACGAAAATCAGAGAGGTCTTGCTCACTTTATGGAGCACATGAACTTCAACGGGACCAAAAATTTCCCCGACAACAAGCTGGTAGACTTTCTACAGTCAATCGGAGTAAAATTCGGGCAGCACCTTAATGCCTATACAAGTTTTGACGAAACGGTTTACATGCTTCCCGTACCTTTAGACAAGCCAGGTAATCTAGACGCAGGTCTTAAAGTAATGGAAGACTGGGCATTTAATGCTACTCTTACTGATGAGCAGATCAACAAAGAAAGAGGAGTTGTTCTTGAAGAATTAAGATTAGGACTAGGTGCAGACAAAAGAATGTCTGATAAATATTTACCTAAACTTTTGCATAAATCTCAATATGCCAACAGATTACCAATTGGTAAAAAAGAAGTTCTTGAAAACTTCAAACCGGATGTGATCAGACAATTCCACAAAGACTGGTACAGACCAGATTTGATGGCGATCGTGGTCGTGGGAGACATCAATGTAGATGAGGTTGAGAAAAAAATTAAAGACAATTTCAGCAAATATAAAAACCCTTCTAAGCCAAGAGAAAGAAAAACATTTGATTTACCGAATCACCCGGAAACTCTTGTAGCAATAGAAACAGATCCTGATGCTACAAATTCTATGGTTCAGTTTATCATGAAAGATTCTGATGCTTACACCCCGGATGTTACGGTAGAGCAGTACAATCAGAGCCTTATTGAAAACGTTGCAACAACGATGCTGAATAACAGACTGAGAGAATTGGTGAATTCAAACAATCCGCCATTCACATTCGGATCTGTTTATCACGGTGGAACGTATGCAAGAACCAAAGAAGCTTTCCAGGGTTTTGCAATGGTAAAAGAAGGAAACCAGCTGAATGCACTGAATGTACTTTTAGAAGAAACCGAGAGAGCAAAAAGATTTGGTTTTACTCAAAGCGAATTAGACAGAGCAAAAGCTCAGATCATGTCTAATATGGAAAGATCTTACAACAATCGTGATAAAACAGAAAGCGATATGCTGGTAGATGAATATGTAAGAAACTTCCTTGAAAAGGAACCAATGCCGGGAATTGCCTGGGAATATGAAGATACCAAGAAATTTTTACCATCCGTAACATTAGCTCAAACCAATGAGATCATCAAGAAAATGGTAAAAGAAGACAGTCGTGTTATCGTTATTACAGGTCCTAAAAAAGACAACGTAACGATGCCTACAGAAGCGATGGTTCTGAAGACTTTCGATAATGTAAAAATGGCTGATCTTAAACCATACGAAGAAAAAGCAACAATCAAAAATTTAGTAAAACCTTTCAAATCTGAAGGTAAAATTGCTAAAACTGAAACTGATGCCAAATTAGGCACAACAACATGGACTTTAGGAAACGGTGCAAAAGTAACCTTTAAAAAGACCGATTTTAAAGACGACGAAATTGTTTTTTCAGCAAGAAGTCTTGGTGGAAACTCAATCATTCCTGATGCTGATTACAATAAAACTCAGTTTGCTTATCAGGCATTATCCGAAGCAGGTGTAAACGGTTTTTCAAAAGCTGATCTTACCAATTATCTATCAGGAAAACAAGTAAGCGTGAATCCTTCAATTGGAACTTTAACAGAAGGAATTTCCGGAAGAACCAGCCAGAAAGATCTCCCGACAGCAATGGAGTTGATTTATTCTTATTTCACAGGATTAAATTACAGTCCCGAAGCATTCAATGCTTATAAAACAAAGCAGTCTGCAATGCTTGACAATTTACTTTCAAATCCTCAGTTTTATTTTTCAAGCGAACATGCTAAATTCTTAAATCAGAAAAACCCAAGATTCATTGGTTATATTCCTTTAGAGAAAGACTGGGCAGCAACTGATTATAAGAAAGCTTACGATATTTATAAAGAGAAATTTGCGAATGCAGGAAATTTCCATTTCTATTTTGTAGGAAATATTGATGAGGCTACATTTAAAAACGAAGTTTTGCAGTATATCGGAAGCCTTCCTTCAACCGGAAAAGAAACGAAGTATAAAGATACAGGATACAGACAAGTATATGGTGACTATACCAAGGTTTACAAAAAAGGAAAAGATCCTAAGAGTATGGTGCAGATCGTGTATGCAGGAGAAGCTCCTTATAATGAGAAAGAAGCACTTGCTTTAGAAGCTTTAGGTGAAGTGGCAACCATCAAAGTAATTGAAAAGCTGAGAGAAGATGAGAGCGGAATTTATGGCGGTGGAGCGAGAGGTTATATGGCTAAAGTACCTTATAACAGTTATTCATTCAGCATCAGTTTCCCTTGCGGTCCTGAAAACGCTGACAAACTGACAAAAAGTGCTATCGCAGAACTTCAGAAATTAATTGATAAGGGTCCGGATCAGAAAGATCTTGATAAATACAAAGAAGGTGAATACAATGACGACAAAACCAATATGAAAGACAATATGTATTGGATGAATGCATTGACTAAAAACCAGCTGGACGGAAGCGACAAGTACGAAATCTTAAACTATCAGGAAAAAGTAAAAGCTCTGACTGTAAAAGACCTTCAGGATGTTGCCAAAAAATATTTGGCTAAAAACAGGATTGTTGCCACTCTCATGCCGGAAGACGGTTGGGAAAGCGCACCAAAAAAAGCTGAAACTACAACGGTAAAAGCAACTGTAGCAAAATAATTCAATAATCTTAGTCGATTAAATAAAAACCACCGCAGAAAAATTTCTGCGGTGGTTTGTTTTATGAATTGTTTTCAGATTTTCAAACTCAGACCCTCCAATTCTCTCACTCTATTTCTCTACAACACATCAACTTCCATACTCCTTTTTCCACTCTTCAGCTACTTCGCTCAGAGTAGAATAAAATTCTTCACCATATTTTCTGGTCAGAGGTGTTTTCAGGAACTTGTAGACAGGAACCTGAAGTTCTTTGCCCAAAGTACAGGCATCGTTACAAATAGGCCATTCATGATAGTTTAAAGCCGAGAAAGTAGAATATTCTGTAACTCTTATCGGGTATAAGTGACAAGAGATCGGTTTTTGCCAGTCTACAGCTCCATCTTCGTATGCTTTTTCGATTCCGCATTTGGTGATTCCTCTTTCGTCAAAGGTTACATAGGCACATTCTGCATCTTCAATCATTGGTGTTACATACATTCCGTCGGCGGGGTCGGTCGTCCATGTTCCCTGCTCTTCCAGAGCTTTTATTCCGGCTTCGGTAAGGTAAGGCTTTATTTTATCGAAAATATTGTCTAAAATGACAAGCTCGTCTTTATCCAAAGGAGCACCAACATCGCCTTCCACACAACATGCACCTTTACACTTGGTAAGGTTGCAAACAAATTCTTCAGAGAAAATATCTTCAGAAATTAATTTATCGTCTATTTGAATCATAATCTTTTTTTAAAATAAATTGAAATGGGTTCCGGCTTTAAAACCAATCAGACTGGCAATGATCAGCCACAAACTGACTTCCTGCATCCAGTATTTTGGTAAAAACCTCAACATTCTGCTTAGAATAATCGTTACAGGAAATGCCAGCAGCAGTAGATATTCATAATTGGTGTTCATGTACATCACAATACTCACTACCTGTGCAAACGAAAAAACAAGAAGGAAAGTATATTTGTATCTGCTCACAGGACTTTTTTTATTATAGTGTTTGAAATGGTCATAAATGGCATAGATCAGCATCAGTATAATTGGAGCCAAAGGCAATAGCTCTTTGTATTCTGTAATAAACCTCATTTTTCCGAAGGGTACATAATCTACATTCCAGTCATTGAAGTTCAAAAAAAACATCAGTGAAAAATAACTCAACGCTATTAAAGACATTCCAAGAATAAATCTGAAAATATTAAGACCTATTCTTTCTGAAGTAACGATCAGGTGAATCAGCACAAAGAAAATCATTGGCCATGTCGTTGGCAAAAAGATGAAATTTAAGGCTAAAATAGACCCTACCAAAACATATGATTTTTTTCTGAGATCTTCATCTGTACTGGTAAGAAGAAGCAAAAGAAACGAATTGGTAAGCAATGCCACAGCAATCCCTATGTCCAGTGCTCCGGGATAAAGACCAAATATAAAAAATGTATACAGAAATAAAGGCAGATGCGTCTGGTAATTAAGCGCGATTGTGTTGAAACAAAAATATCCAAGCGCAATCCCCAAAAATGTAATAACCGCAACGATTGCTTCGTACGTATTGAAATTCAGTATATTAAATATAATTACTACTAAAAGAAGAAAACCAATATAAACAGGAATTGAAAAAATATTGCTTTCTTTTGAAAGTAATCTAAACATTTTTTATAAATTTGTGCAAAGTTAATTTAAAAAAGGAAAATAATGACGTCTTTCTTTCTATTCTTAAGTGATGTTTTCAAATGGTCTTTTGGTTTTTTCACAACCTTTGGAAACGTACTCAACTGGATTTTATTCCTTGTTTGTTGCGTACTATTTACATATTGGTGCTATGTCTTGGTGGTAACACTTGGGGGAGACAAAGACAAAGAATATTATTCTCCGACTGAGGGTAAACACCCTTATTACGATCCTACGATCTATAAAAAAGAAGGTTAATTAATTGGTTATATAGTAAAAAGACCGGTCAATTTTTTTTGATCGGTCTTTTTTATGTTTACTTTTAATATTAATCGTGAATCGGAAGTACCAATACAGGAATCTTGGAACTTTTTGTAATTCCTTTTGTAAGACTTCCCACAAAAACATCATAAATTCCGCTTCTGCCATGTGATCCCATCACGATGAAGTCTGCATTCTTTGTGTCAGCATATTCCAGAATGATGTCTTTTGCGATACCTTGTTTCAAAAGATGTTCGCAGTCAATATCATGAGCAAGAATTCTCTGATTGATTTTATTGAGGAGTACCAGTTCTTCTCTGATTTCGTTTTCTTCAATTTCAGGAAAGTATTGGTAGCCCATATCCCCGATTGCAAAACCAATATCCGTAGGTGCTACGTGAATCAGATTGATTTTTCCGTTCACCTTTTTTGCAAATTCTATCGCTCCGTCTACAAGCTGGTCTGTTTTATCGCCAAAATCTACTGGCAGAACTATATTTATCATGTTTTCATATTTTTTAATTTGTCTTTTAAAGGTATGAAAAAATAGAAAGACTGAATGTTAAAAACTTATAATATTCTGATGTCTAAAGCTTTTTCTTCTTCAAGGTAGGCTTCCAGAATATCATTTTCAGAGACCTTTCCCACACCTTCAGGAGTTCCTGTGAAAATAAGATCTCCAACTCTCAATGTAAAGTATTGTGAAACAAAAGCAATAATATCGTCAATTTTAAACATCATATCTTTTGTGTTTCCGTGCTGTACTTTTTCTTTGTTTTTAAGAAGTGAAAATTGAAGGTTTTCAAGATCATAATTTTCTTTTTTAGAGAAATTTCCAACTACGGCAGAGCCGTCAAAACCCTTTGCCAGTTCCCACGGTAAACCTTTAGATTTCAAATCATTCTGAAGATCTCTTGCCGTAAAATCGATTCCTAAACCAATTTCATCGTAATGCTTGCTAGCTGTTTCTTTCTGAATATATTTTCCACCTTTAGAAATTTTAACGACAACTTCTAATTCGTAATGTACATCAGCAGAAAATTCAGGAATGTAAAAATCATTTCCTTTCAAAACCGCCGTATCAGGTTTCATAAAAATTACAGGCTTATCTGGAATTTCATTTCCCAGTTCCTTTGCATGCTCGCTGTAATTTCTTCCTATGCAGATTATTTTCATAAACTTTTATTTTTTTATTTTATTCATGTGTAAATTCATTCTCACAATAATAACACACAAACTTATGGCTCGAAATCAAAGAAATTCCAAAGAAACTCGTTGAGCTGTCGTCTCTGTAAATATGGTTGGAGCCACATTTAGGGCATACAAAATCAAACTTCGGATCTGCAACGGTGTGCTCCACTTCCAAAGAAAATTTGTTGTTCTCATGATAATCGGTCAGAATCTTTTCGGCATTCTCAAAATCATCTTCAAAAACCTGTAACTGGATTCCTCCTAAAGCCTGCGATAACAACCAATCTGACTGAATGGTCTGCTCGTTGGCTATAAAGCTCTGAATATCGTTTTCAGCTAAGATCTGTTTATCTCTGTTGGCTTCGAGAGCTGTTTCGTAAAATTTGAACTTAACTAAATCACTCATTTTTTTAAAATTTACTTGCTAACTGAATTTTTGTGAAGACTTTCTTCGTGTACAACGGGAAATCAGCATTCTGTAACCATCCGTAATAGCCAAGGTCTTTTTTGAAAACATCTTTTACGCCCTGTCCTTTGTATTTTCCGAAGTTGAAAACCTCGATGTTTTTATCATTAAACCCGATAAATCCTGCCAAGTCTGCATTCTTATTATGAAAACTGAATTCACTTAAAGCATTAATATCTTTCGGAATATCATCATATTTTCCAACCTGAGCATCCAGAACCTCAAAAGTTGCCAAAACATCAGCTTCCGCCGAATGTGCATTTTCTAAAGTTTTACCGCAATAAAACTGATAAGCTGCACCCAAATTTCTTGGTTCTTTTTTATGGTAAATCGTTTGTGCATCGACTAATTTGAACTTACTCAGATCAAAATCGAAATCTGCACGAAGCAATTCTTCCGCCAATAATGGAACATCAAATCGGTTAGAATTAAAACCACCCAAATCTGCGCCAGAAATCATTTCAACAACTTTAGATGCAATTTCTTTGAAAGTTGGAGCATCCTTTACATCTTCATCATAAATCCCATGAATCTCGCTCGATTCCAACGGAATTGGCATTTCAGGATTTACTTTCCAGGTTTTGCTTTCTCTCGAAGAATCTGGATTTACTTTCAAAATACAGATTTCAACGATTCTGTCTTTTCCCACATTGGTTCCTGTGGTTTCAAGATCAAATATACAAAGCGGTTTATATAGTTTTATGTTCATTTTATTAATTTGAAAATTTGAGAATGTGTTAATTTGAAAATGGAAAAAACTTCCAGTTCTCTACTTTAGTTGTTTCTGAAAGATTAAAGAAATTAAAATATAATAGAGAATCACCAAAGGAATTCCGACTGTTTTAAATATAATCAAAATAAGAATTGCACCAATCAACAAAGCTACTTTCGGATAATTATCCTGCAACTTCATTGATTTGAATTTCATGGCGATCATTTTAATTGGTGAAATTAAGAGCCAAGAACTAAGAATTGTTAAAATAATTGCAGGTAATAATCCAATGTTTGTTATGATATAAGATGAACCGAATTGATTATCAACTGTAGAAAATATTCCAGTTTGAAGAACATAGTAAATCCCAAAAATTAAAATAGTATTAGAAGGCGTATTCAAACCTTTAAAATAATATTTCTGATCTTCATCTAAGTTAAATATCGCCAGTCTTAAACAAGAAAATAATGTAATGAAAAAACCAAAATATTTAATCTCAAAAGGAAGATGCATACCGAAAAAATCATTTCCGAAAGGTTCAAGCATTTTAAACATTGCCAAACCGGGAATCAATCCGAAACTTACCATATCTGCCAAAGAATCAAGCTGAGTTCCCAAATTGGAATTGGCTTTCAAAGCTCTTGCCACAAATCCGTCAAAAAAATCTAAAATTAAAGAAAGAATAATACAGACTGCAGTCGTTTGATAATCGCCTAAAATCAGATGAACGGCTCCCACGCAACCGGAAAATAAATTTCCGAGTGTGATGGCGTTTGCCAGATTATTTTTAATGAAATTCATAAAGGCAAAATTACATTTTTTAAAAATTTTAACCTTAATTAATATGAACTAAAAATTACAATACTATGAATTTAACGTAAATTTGCAGCGCAAAATCACCTTTACAATTTTATATCATACTATACAGTCACATTTTGACCTTTAAAAACATTATATATCAATGACATTTTTTAAAGAATTTAGAAGACAAGAGGTCCTGGCGTTAGGTTACAGGATTTTTTTAGTCTTTGTTTTTTACCAGTTTGCCAGATTCTTATTTTGGTTTTTCAATAAAGATTTAATAAAAATTGACAGCGTTGCAGATTATTTCAGCCTTGCCTATCACGGGATTGCGTTTGATATGACAGCAATTTTGTATGTCAATTCGTTATTTATCCTTTTAAGTCTGATTCCTGTCGTTATAAATACCCGAAAGATTTATCAAAAAATTCTTTTCTGGCTCTATTTTATCACCAACGGGATCGCTTATTCGATGAATTTCGGAGATTTTATCTACTATAAATTTTCTCAGACAAGACTTACTTCTGCTGCTTTTCAGGTGGCAAAACATGAATCAAATATTTTAAAAGTTTTCACTGTTTCTACAAAAGAACATCCGTTTGTGATTCTCTGGTATATTGCACTGATGGCTGTATGGGTTTTCCTTTATAAAAGATTCAAAATTCGGGAAACTAAACCTGTAAAACTGATTCCTTATTTTATTCTTTCAATATTGATGATTTGTCTTTCTGCAGTTTTGATTATTGGCGGAATTCGCGGAGATTTCAAGCATAGTACAAGACCAATAAATTTAGTTGATGCCAATAAATTCGTAAAAACACCGCTTCAGGGAAACGTAGTTCTTAACAGTACTTTTTCGTTTTTCAGAACCTTGGGAAGCAATAATTTTAAAGAAGTGCATTTTGTTGATGAGAAATTTATAGACGAAAACATTTATCCTTATAAAATCTACGACAGACAAGTAAATGACAAACCCAATGTGGTGATTTTTATCGTAGAATCTTTCGGGAGGGAATATTCCGGAGCTTTTAATAAGGATAAAAATATTAAAGATTATGTTTCTTACACACCTTTTATCGACAGTCTGGCAAAAGAAAGCCTGATTTTCCCGAATACTTTTGCCAACGGCAGACAGTCGATCCACGGGATGAGCAGTATTTTGGCGGGAATTCCGAGTTTGACAGATGCTTTTACGAGTTCACCTTATTCTAATCAGAAAATACAGTCGATTGTCTCAGTCTGCAATGAGTTGGGTTATGATACGTCATTCTATCACGGTGCTCCCAATGGTTCTATGGGATTTTTAGGTTTTGGAAACATTCTTGGTTTTAAGCATTATTTCGGAAAAGACGAATACAACCACAATGAAGATTTTGACGGAATGTGGGCAATCTGGGACGAGCCATTCCTCCAATATTTTGCTAAAAATACAGGGAAAACAAAACCTTTTATGGCAACCGTTTTCACCGCTTCATCTCATCATCCTTTTAAAATTCCTGAAAAATACAAAGGAAATTTTAAAAAAGGCAATGTTGAAATGCATGAGCCGATGCAGTACACCGATTATTCAATCAAAAAATATTTTGAAACGGCAAAAAAGCAGCCGTGGTACAACAATACGATTTTTGTTTTCACAGGCGATCATCCCAACCAGATTTATTATCCGGAATATGAAAAAGCAATGAACCGATTTGCAGTTCCGTTGATTTTCTATTCGCCAAATCCGAAATTTAATTTAAAAGGAATCAATAATGAAGTTGCACAGCAGATTGATATTTATCCCACTTTGGCAGATCTGATCGGATACAATAAGAAAATCAGAAGCTGGGGAAGAAGTTTGCTGAGTGAAAAAAAATATCCCTCACTGATTGTAAATTCTGATGGAACTTCTGAGCAATTTATTATCGGAAATTACATTTATCGTTTTGACGGCAAAGAGATAACCGGCATTTATAATAAAAACGATTTGGGATTTGAAAATAATCTGAATGAAAAATTAAAATCTTCTGAGACAGAAAAAGGGAAACTGATTGCCAAAGCATGGTATCAGGATTATATGAATAGAGTGATGAATAGAAAGCTGAATTAATTTTAACCGCTGTTTAATTTTAAAAAAAGCTCTCTCCATTGTTATATATGCAAAGGATAATAAAAATTGTTGTATGTTTAAAATTTATTTCTATTTTTAACTAATCAACATTTAAGCAATCTATACATAAAATTAAACTTATTATAATATGAAAAAATTATTCGCTACAGTCGCACTTTCTTTATTCAGCGTTATGTCATTTGCGCAAATCGAGGGAAAATGGAAAACAATTGATGATGAAACAGGAAAACCTAAATCTATTGTTGAAGTGTTTAAAAAAAGTGATGGTAAATATTACGGCAAAATTGTACAACTTTTGATAAAACCAGAAAATAATAACTGTGTAAAATGTAAGGATGACCGTAAAAATAAGCCATTAATTGGTTTAGAAATAATCAGAGGGCTGTCAAAAGATGGTAACGAATTTGGTGGCGGAACCATTACCAACCCGAAAGATGGTAAAAGTTACAAGACAGAAATCGTAAGAGAAGACAATACCCTTAAAGTAAAAGCTCTTGTAATGGGAATTACAATGAAAACCCAGACTTGGCACAAAGTGAACTAATCACTTTAAAATAATATTAAATATAAGACAACTCGGCAATGAGTTGTCTTTTTTGTTATGTAAATAATAAATAATTACTATTTTTGTACTCTAAATTTTTCAAATAAATATGGCAGAATATACTTTTCGTGAAGTGATTGCGCAGGCAATGAGCGAGGAAATGCGTAAAGACGAATCCATTTTTCTAATGGGAGAAGAAGTTGCAGAATACAATGGTGCATATAAAGCTTCAAAAGGAATGTTGGATGAGTTTGGTGCTAAACGTGTAATCGATACACCTATCGCTGAGCTTGGTTTTACCGGGATTGCTGTGGGTGCTGCAATGAATGGTAACAGACCTATTGTAGAATATATGACATTCAACTTTGCTCTTGTAGGGATCGATCAGATCATCAACAATGCAGCAAAGATCCGTCAGATGAGTGGTGGTCAGTGGAACTGCCCGATTGTTTTCCGTGGTCCTACAGCTTCTGCAGGTCAGTTGGGAGCAACACACTCTCAGGCTTTTGAAAACTGGTTTGCCAATGTACCTGGTCTTAAAGTAGTAGTTCCTTCAAACCCTTACGATGCGAAAGGATTATTAAAAACTGCAATTCAGGATAATGATCCTGTCATTTTCATGGAGTCTGAACAGATGTACGGAGACAAAATGGAAATTCCTGAAGAAGAATATTACTTGCCAATAGGAAAAGCTGAAGTAAAGAGAGAAGGTACAGATGTAACTTTGGTTTCTTTCGGAAAAATCATGAAATTGGCAATTCAGGCAGCTGAAGATATGGCTAAAGAAGGTATTTCTGTTGAAGTGATCGATCTGAGAACCGTTCGCCCTTTAGATTTTGATACAATTCTTACTTCGGTAAAGAAGACAAACAGATTGGTAATTTTAGAAGAAGCGTGGCCATTTGGTTCTGTATCTTCAGAGATTACGTACATGGTTCAGCAAAAAGCATTTGATTATTTGGATGCTCCAATTAAGAGAATTACGACTCCTGATGCTCCCGCACCTTATTCGGCAGCATTATTTGCAGACTGGTTCCCAAAACTAGAGAAAGTAAAAGAGGAGATCAAAAAAGCAATGTACATTAAATCATAGAGAAAAACTTCCGAAAGGAAGTTTTTTCATTTATACAATGTATCAATATTTGATCTCAGGATCATAAATTTACTATACATTTGCGCATTCAAAAAAATAATCAGCTGACATGGCAGAAGTTACAGAAGGAGGTCATCATATAGATCTTAAAAAACTTTCATTCGTAGGAGTTCTTGTATCACTCGGAATTGTTTTCGGTGATATCGGTACATCACCGCTTTACGTTATGAAAGCAATTGTGAATGCAAGAGGAACTGAAAACAGTATGCCTTTTAATGAATATATTGAAGGTGCACTGTCTTGCATCATTTGGACATTGACCTTGCAGACAACATTGAAATATGTCATCATTGCCTTAAGAGCCGACAATAAAGGAGAGGGAGGAATTTTAGCTCTGTTTTCTTTAGTAAAAAACTTAAAGAAACGCTGGCTTTACCTGATTGCAATCATTGGAGCTGCAGCGTTGATTGCGGATGGTGTCATTACGCCGTCACTTACTGTAATGTCTGCCATAGAAGGACTTGAGATTTACAACCCCCATACACCGGTCGTTCCTATTACAATTGCCATATTGATCGTAATATTTGTTGTTCAACAGTTTGGAACGAGCTTCATTGGAAAATTCTTTGGACCCATCATGGTAATATGGTTTCTTATTCTGGGAGGACTGGGTATTTCTCATCTAAGCGAAAATTTTGAAATCTTAAGATCTTTTAATCCTTATTATGCCTATAAACTGATTGTAGATTCACCAAGTGCCATTGTTATTTTAGGAGCTGTTTTCCTTTGTACCACCGGAGCTGAAGCATTATATTCAGATTTGGGACATTGTGGTGCAAAGAACATCAGAGTAAGCTGGGCTTTTGTCAAGATAATGTTGATTTTAAACTATTTAGGACAAGGTTCATGGCTTCTCAGTAATTATGGTAAAGAAGGGCTGGTAACAATAAATCCTTTTTTTGGAATCATGGAAAGCTGGATGATCTTGCCGGGAGTTATTCTTGCAACAGCTGCGGCGATTATTGCAAGTCAGGCATTGATTACGGGTTCATTTACAATTTTTTCAGAAGCCATGTCTCTCAATCTATGGCCAAATCAAAAGATCAATTATCCTTCAGGTGTAAAAGGACAAATGTATATTCCCAGAATTAATTGGGGACTTTTGATCCTGTGTATTATTGTTGTTCTGCATTTCAGAGAATCCGGAAAAATGGAAGCAGCATATGGTCTTTCAATTACCGTTACAATGCTCATGACCACCGTATTACTGGTATTCTGGCTTTTGAAGAAGAGGGTGAATAAATTCTTCATTTTGATTTTTGCGCTGACTTATATGTCTATCGAATTAGGATTTTTCAGTGCAAACATTATCAAGTTTTTCGAAGGAGGTTGGATTACCGTTATATTAGCCGGATTTATTGGAATCTGTATGTACTCTTGGATTAACGGAAGATTAATCAAGGCTAAATTCATTAATTTCGTTAAAATCAATAAATACGTTTCTGTTATTAAAGATATGAAACTGGATGAGACGATTCCGAAATACTGTACCAATCTGGCTTATCTGAGCAGAGCCAAATACAACGATGAAGTAGAGGCAAAAATAATTTATTCGATTATAAAAAAACAGCCCAAGAGAGCAGATCATTATTTCATTTTAAGCATTATCAATCAGGAGGACCCTTATACTTTCAAATATACTGTGGACGAGATTTTGCCGGGAACAATCTATAAGGTTAATTTCCTTTTAGGATTTAAGATAGACAGAAGAATCAATGATTATTTTAATATGGTTCTCAAAGATCTCATGGCAGAAGGTACCATCCCATCAAGAAGCAGCCATCCATCTTTAAGAGCACACAATATTCCGCCCGATTTGAAGTATGTAATTATTGATAACACCTATATCAACGATATTCTTTTAACAGTAAAACAGAAAATCACCCTAAGTTTATACAACTTTGTAAAGTATATCGGAAGTGACGATTTTAAAGCATGGGGAGTTACGATGCATAACGTAGAAGTGGAATCAGCGCCATTGACGGAAGAAACAATTTCTGCAAACAAGATCGAACAATCCAACTATACCCGTCATAATTTTTAGAATATCAGGTGTATACTCTCTGAAGTGGTATATTTATTTAAATAAAAATCGATAAATTTGTAGTATAAATTTTTTGATGGATACTTTACAAAAAGAAAAAAATATTACTTTAATAAAAGATGTTTTAAGAAATTACCTTTTAGAAAAGGGCTTTCGAAATACACCTGAACGCTACACTATTTTAGAGGAAATCTATAATATGGATCATCACTTCAATGTTGATGACCTGTATCTTTTGATGATGCAGAAGAAATATCATGTTTCTAAAGCAACAATATACAATACGATAGAAATTTTCCTGGATGCAGGGTTGATCCGTAAGCATCAGTTTGGTGAAAAAACGCTGACTTCATCGTCTTATGAGAAGTCATATTTTGATAAGCAGCATGATCACCTTGTGATTTACAAAAAAGGTTCAGACAAAGAGATTGAAGAAATTATTGAGTTTTGCGACCCTAGAATTCAGGGAATTAAGGAAGCTATTGAAGAAGCTTTTGGCGTGAAAATCGATTCTCATTCGCTGTATTTTTACGGCACAAAGAATGATTAATCAAATGAAGATATTTCTTTTTCTGTTTATTTTATTTTCCACCTTCACTTTTGCTCAGGATAAATCTAAACCTGTGCAGAGAGATCCGTTTTTGCAGAACCCCGTAAAAAATCAGCCCCCTAAATCGAATCTTAATAATAAAGTGAAGATGATCAACGCTGATGAAATTAAAAAAGACACCAAATATGACGGAAACAGATATCTTGTCGGCAATGTAAAAATAGAACATCAAGGCTCTATTCTCACCGCAGATTTGGTGGTCATGTATGATGAAGAAAACTTTGTAAAAGCAATTGGAAATACAAGGCTTCAGAATCCGGACGGCTCTGTAATTACCGCTTCTGAAATGGAATATGACGGGAACACCCAAAAAGGCGTTGCCAGAAAAAATGTAGTTCTGAATGATCCTAAAGGTACTGTAATAAAAACCGAAATCATGTATTATGACAGAGGTTCAAACCTTGCGTATTATAACACAGGAGGAACCATCAATGACGGTAAAAGTACCACTTACTCAAAATCCGCCACCTATAATCTGGCAAACCGTACCATCAATTTAACAGACAATGTAAGAATTGAAGACAAAGATTATATTTTAGACGGGATCAATGTGGTGCAGAATCAGAATACCAACATCGTTGACATCAATGGGCCTACCACGATTACCAATAGAAAAAATCCTAAAAACAGAATCTTTACAGAAAAAGGAACGCATAACCTGAACACAAAAGAATCTTTTCTCAATAAAAATTCGAGAATTTATTATAACGACAAAATCCTTACCGGGGATGCTCTCTATTTTAATCAACTGACGGGTTTTGGGACAGCAACAGGAAATGTAACTCTGGATGATCCTCTGGAAAAAAGATATCTGAAAGGCGGCTATGGAGAAATTTTTGAAAAGAAAGATTCTGCGATGATGACCAAAGGTCCGTATGCAGTAAAAATTCTTGAAAAAGATTCAGTTTATTTTGCTGCGGAAAAAATACTTTCTTATCAAAAACCAGATTCAGCCAACATTAAAAAAAGTTATTTGAGAGCTTTCAAAAAAGCAAGAATTTATAAATCTAATGCGCAGGGAAGAGCAGATTCTATTGCTTTTAACGAAACCGACGGAGTGATGCACATGTATAAAGATCCGATTTTATGGAGCGGAGAAAAGCAGGTAACGGGCGATAAAGTTGAAGTATATTCAAATACCCAAACTGAAAATATAGATTCTATTAAAGTAATCGGAAATGGTTTTGCCATAAGCAAAGCAGATTCTCTGAATATGAAAGATGAGTTTAATCAGGTAAAAGGTAAGCTCATGGCAGTTTATTACGAAGGTAAAAACATTAAAGAGATCAAAGTAATCGGAAATGCTCAGGCAATTACTTATGATGATGATTATAACGAAAAAACCAAGCAGAACGAAAGAATCGGAATCACCCTTTCATCTTGCGGAATCATTGGTGCACTGTTTGAGCAACAGGAGCTGCAGATTATTTCCTGCAGTATCGGCGCTCTGGCTTCTACTTATCCGATGAGTAAAATAGGTCCTGATAAGAAGAAGTTTCCCGATTTTAACTGGAATACCAAAGACCGTATAAGAAAATGGCAGGATATTTTGGTGGATACTCCAAACTATGAAGAGATCAAATACGAATCTTCAGATACACTATTCAATCGAGCTCAAGAAATCATAGATAAACAAAAAGCCGAAGAAGAAGCTAAAAAGCCGAAAAGAGTTAGAAAATAAAAGAGTGAAAGAATACTTTTAAACTTGTTTGTTTATTACCAAATAACAAAACCCACCAATTAACTTGGTGGGTTTTAATTTATATAAAAAGCTGATTACTTTTTAAGTTCTTCTAAAAACTCGTCGTGAGAGATTGCTGTTTCTTTTTTAGTGGCTTTTTCAAGAATTACATCTTTCAATTTTGCCATAGCAACTTCAGAAGAGATTTGTCTTACCTGCTCCTGGTCTTTCAACATTTCAACAGCATATTTCTGAATTTCTTCGTCTCCTAAATGGTGAATTCCGTAGATTGCCAATTGGTTTCTTACCAACTGCTCAGCCTGAGCCAAAACGTCAGCATAATCTAACTGAATATTGTTGTCGCTCATCAATTTACCTTCGATGATCTGATATTTTAACTGAGTTTTTTCGTTTTCAAGAATTTCTTTAGCCTGCTCTTCAGTCTGGATATTCTGATTAGAGAATACCAACCACTTTGTAAGGAAAGATTCAGGAAGTTTTACTTCTTCTTTTTCAGAAACCTGCTCCAAAACTTTGTTTACGAAATGTACATCAGCATTTTGCTGGAAGTATTCATCCAACTCAGATTTCACTTTATCTTTAAGCTCTTCTTCAGTTTTGATATTTCCTTCACCATATACTTTATCGAATAGATCCTGGTTAAGCTCTGCAAGATTTAAGCTGTAGAAATCTTTTACTTTCACTCCCACTTCAGCGTGGTGCAAATGCTCAGCTTCTTCTTTAGTGAATCCTAATTCTTTAGCCAAGTTTTCGTCAGCAGCTAAAGTTTCTTTAGAAACTTTTACAGACTCATCCATTTTAAGACCTTTTACCAACTTGAAAGCATCTTTGTTTTCAGCAGTAATGGTCGCATTTTTCGGATGATGGTGGTGCTCACCTTCTGCATCTTCTTCTACTACCTGAGAGATTTCTAAATTGATATAAGAATCTTTAGTGATCTTGTCTTGCGGAACCTGCTCAGCAAAACGTTTCTGCATGTTTTCGATGCTTTTGTTGATTTCCTTTTCAGAAGCTTCTACTTTATAATGAGGAGCTTCATATTTAGCTAAATCTATAGTAAATTCCGGTTCGTAACCTACTTCGAAAGCAACTTCCAGCTTCTCTGCGTTATGATTGAAATCATTTACAGGTTGAGGTACGGGTTGACCAACTAATCTTAATTTGTTTTCGTTGATATAGTTATTTAAAGCATCAGAAACTTGCTTGTTGATCTCTTCGAATGCAATGCCTGCTTCATATTGCTTTCTAACCATACTTAAAGGCACTTTTCCTTTTCTGAAACCAGGAACCTGTGCGTTTTTAGCATAATTAATCAATTGCTTTTCTACTTTTTCTTTGTAGTCAGATTTCTCCAATGTTACTGTAAGCAATGCACTTACATCATCATGGTTTTTTGCGGTAACCTTCATTATTGATTAAAATTTTAGGTTGCAAAAATATGAAAATTTTATGAAAACTTACCAATTAAAGTCAACTTATAAAGCCAAATATTGTTAAATAAAAAAACCACCGAAAAATTCAGTGGTTTTTATTTCAATCTGAAGACTTTTATTAATTCGTGAGATTAAATGTTGCTTCCGCATCAGTCTCTCCTCCTACTAAGCTTCCCCAAGCTGTTCCGGACATTGCATCGTTTACACTTTGAGGAGCATGGATCAGGTCTAATTTTAAAAATGGAGCTTGAGAATTTACCACATTTACAACTTCCCATTTTGTTCTCAGCCCTACTCTTTTCCCATCATTTCTCAGATCGTTTCCATCTAATCTTGTGATATTGATGGTAGATTTCGGGAAATCGAAAATAAGAAAATGCTCATCTTTGGCATCAATGATTTCACCTGTTGCATCTTCATTTCCGTTTCTGAATTTTGCTTCAACCGTGTAGGATTTCCCATTTGTAAGGGGAATGGTAGGTATTCCTCCTGCACCAATGCTGTAGTTATATTCTATTACAGCAGCTCCCGGAGCATCTTCTTTCACCAATAAGATGATATTGGTGAGTTCTTCCTGCGGAAGGTCATCTTCTTCTGCCGAGCCGTCTCTCTGACAAGAAACAAACGTAATTGTGATGAATAAAACAGCTAATAATTTGATGATATTTTTAGTATTGAATAATTTGTTCATTTTGATAAATTTAAGATTGTAAAATTTTGATTAAATAATTTTTTTTGAAATCTTTAGAATCTATATCTAAAGTTTAGAATAAAGTTTCTTCCTGCCTCATCCGCAAAGAATCTCAAACGATTAAGGTAATCCCTGTACGAAGTGTTGAAGAGATTATTTACAATAACACCTGCAGAAAGATTTTTGCTGATATTGATTCCCGTTTGAATATTCCAAAGCGAATATCCGTTGGGCGGAGTGCTGAAATCAATTGTTTTATTGACCAGTTCGCCGTTTTCATAAATTTCTAAGTCAGCATTTCTGATCGGGAATCGGGTTTGCTTTAAAAATGTTTGGTTTTCAACTGTAAAATAGAAATTATTCCATTTTTCTTTTTTGAACTGCAATGCATTAGAGAAATTCGGAGGCATCATTAGAATTAATGGTTCGTTGTTGGTTTCGTCCTGCCCGTAAACATAACTACCCTTTCCAACGTAGGTAAGATCATCTGTAATTTTAAAATTGACATCCAGATCAAGCCCATACATTTTTGCATCAATCTGCTGATACGCCCATTCCGGAAAAACACCTCTGATCGTTCCTCTAATACCGACCGGAACTTCATTGATGAAATTTTTAGTGATGAAAAAATAAGGATTTACAGAAATATTCAATCCTCTCAAAACATTGAATTTTGAATCTACTGTAAGATTAAACTGATGACCTTGTTCATTTTTCAATCCCATATCTCCGGTTTCAATAATTCCTGCAGAATGATGTAATCCGTCTGAGAATAATTCTGCAACATTCGGAGACCTTCCCACTTTTGCATAATTAAATTTCAGATCAAATACTGAACTTGGATGATATTCCAGACCTGCATTGAAAGAAACATTGTTATAATTCAATTGAGGACGCGTCAAGATTCTGTTTTGATCCGTTTTCACATAAAACTCAGGAAAAACATCTGCATATCTCGATTCCCAATCGCTTTTGTCATACCATTTGGTGACATCGTAACGAGTGAAATCATATCTTGCTCCGGCTTCAACATTAAAATGATTAGAAATCTTATATTTAAAAACCGAATATGCGCCCGCAGAATATTTGTCATAATTAGGAATCAAACGTCTCGCTTTTGTCGCAGGATCTGAATAATTGTTTTGAAAACTACCATCAAGTCCTGTTTCCAGAAACCATTTTTCTCTTTCCAAGAAATCATTAAGATTAAACTGATGCGTCATCAATTCCAAATCCAGAGAAGGAGTATCTTTCAACTCACCTCTTCTGATGTCATATTCCTGTCTGTGATTGTACTGATAACTGTACGTTGCAGAAAGTTTTCCGATCGTTGAAAATCTTTTAAAAGCCGAAACTTTTGCAATATGATGCTCGATCACCTGTCTCGGATTGTCAATATCATAACTGAAGTTTCCCGAATAAACAGGAATATCTGCAGTCATCGCTCTGTCATAATCACCTGTTGTAGAAACGTGAGAATCTCTCAGAATCCCGATATTCTGGTTTGTTAAATAATAATCAAATGAAATTCCTTTTTCATAGGTATTATTCTGAACCGTAAAATTGAAAGAAGAAAAATCCATTCCCGTATTTTTCAGGTTATAATCAGGAGCGTTTTGATCTCCCAATTTTTTGATGCTTCCGCCGGATTTCACAGCCCATCCGTTTTTCCAGATTTTGGCGACATCTGCATCAAGAGCCAAACCTCTTCCGTTGGAAATTCCGGAAAGCCCAATTGAACCTTTGATCGTATCTTTTTTAGGGAAAATTTCAGGTTCCATCACAACAACTCCACCTATTGCATCACTTCCGTATTTTAATGCTGAAGCTCCTTTAATGACATCAATATGTTGAAAATTATTGATATCAACATTTGGCGCATGTTCAACTCCCCATTCCTGCTCGGCAAGTTTCACTCCGTTATTTAAAATAGAAATTCTGCTTCCGTAAAGTCCATGAATGATAGGTTTTGAAATATTATTTCCGGTCTTCAAGGTGGAAACTCCTGAAATTTTTGATAATAAATTTCCCAGATTATCCGTAGAATTTCTTTCAATTTCAGCCTTGTCGAGTGTTTTTACGATTAAAGAACCATTGCTTTTATGATTTCCGTGAATGGTCACAGTTTCAATATCCTGAACGTGATGTTCTAGCGTGATTGACAAGTGAACATCGTGTGTAACTCCTACATTTTCAGTATAATCATTACAATCAGGATGCTTTGCAATGAGCGTATAATTCCCGGAAGGAATTCTATTGAACGAAAAATTTCCGCCTTTATCTGTTTTGGCTGTAAAATTTCCCAAAGTAACCACTGCATTTTCCAGCATGGTTTTATCGTGAAAATCCTGAACCGTCCCCTGAACAGTGAAAGTTTTCTGTGCGTTTGTAAACACCAATCCGCAGAGGATCAGCAATAAACTATATATCAGTTTCATTGTAAATAAATAGACTGCGTATGTTTTAAGAAACTCATTTTCCTGAATGATTACTTAAAAATACATTTCGTTAAAAATTTGAATTGGATTGTTTTGTTATTTCTACCTTAAAATTTCAATTTTTAAGAAGAGATCAAAATGCTGAATCTTTCATTACGCTTATCGTTCTGAAACAATCTAAGTATCATATTAAAGACATTGAGATTCCTACGGAATGACAAAGACTCTGATCATTTTACATAAAAATTGAGTAAAATAAATAAAAAACAAAAAAGAATTTAGAGATTAAGAAATTGAGGGAGGTCCCCGAAGTTGAAAAGTGAATTTGGTTTGTGACCAGATTCTTTCCTGAACAGCAATGATTTGTTCTGCGTCGTGTGTATAGCTTTCGAAAACAAAGCTATACTCATCAGGAATTAAAGTATTTCCTGTAGCCAAAAAATGACAAGCCAAACAGTCGCCGGCTTTTTCTTTGGTTAGATTTTTTGAAATCGTGTTTTCTGTTTTTTTAAGATTAAAACCTATAAAAACATCGGATGAATCATGACTGTGAAAACTTGAAGAAAACAATGCAAAAAAGTAGATTCCAAACAGAAGTTTGGAAACGAAACTTTTCAGATTTCTGCTTTCTTTGAAAATCATTTAGCAAAAATAAGAATAATATTTTAAAGGATTTTATATAAAGATTAAATTATGGTTATTTAATAATGATTGTAATCATTTATAGTTCCGCTCCTACGGAGCTCAAATATTCGTGAACGAATGTTTTTCTACAAACATGTCGCTCCTACGGAGCTTCGCAGATTTTTGAATTAGCCAATTATATCTTTTTCTGTCATCTAAAATTTTCGATAATGATTTTGCTTACAATCTTTCAGTTTTGTAGATAAACAGTTTCCACAAAAAAAGGATGAATTACAAACCCATCCTTTTAATATATTTTTTAAAAAAAAATTACTCAAGCTGAGTTCCTAAGTATTCCCATTCCTGCAAAGCTGCATCAAGATCTTCTTTTGTTTTATTATATTTTTCTAAAGTTCCTTCAGACGGATTTTCTGTAGTAAAAGAAGCCTCCATAGTTTCAATTGTTGTTTCCAGCTCAGAAATTCTTTCTTCTACTTTTTTGATTTTATTCTGAATGTTTTTTTGCTCTTTGCTTACGATAACCGTAGATTTAATTTCTGCTTTAGCTTGTTTTTCTTCAGCTTTAGCCTTTTCTACAATTTTTGCATCCTCATCATGAAGTTTTGCTTTTTCAGCAGAAATCTCTCTGATTGATTCTTTTTGTCTGTATTCAAGATATTCATTCACACTTCCTAAAAACTCCTTCATTCTCCCATCACGGAATTCATAGATTTTATCACAAAGCCCTTGTAAGAATTCTCTGTCGTGAGAAATCACAATCAAAGTACCTTCAAATTTCTGCAAAGCCAACTTGATAATCTCCTTAGACTGAATATCCAGGTGATTGGTAGGCTCATCCATAATCAACGTATTGAACGGACGAAGCAACAATTTACAAAGTGCCAAACGGTTTCTTTCACCTCCGGAAAGTACTTTTGTCTTTTTATTGACCGCTTCACCCTGAAACAAGAAAGATCCCAATAAGTCCCTTACTCTCGGTCTCGTTTCTTCAGTTGCAGAATCTTCCGCTTCTTCCAAAACGGTTTTATTTGGAGTCAAAACTTCTTCCTGATTTTGAGCAAAATATCCGATATTCACGTTGTGACCTAAGTTCCAAGAACCTGAATAATCTTTGATGTCTCCGGCCAGGATTTTAGCTAAAGTCGTTTTTCCTTGCCCGTTCTGACCCAAAAGAGCAATTCTGTCTCCTCTTTGAACGATGAAATCTACCTCATCGAAAATCTGTTTTTTACCGTAGGCTTTCCCTAAATGTTCTGCCTCGAAAATTACTTTTCCGGGAACAACAGATTGTTGGAAACGAATGTTGAATTTAGAAACGTCTTCATTATCCACCTCAATACGGTCAATTTTATCTAATTTTTTAATAAGTGACTGCGCAAAAGATGCTTTTGTAGCACTTGCACGGAACTTATTGATATTATCTTCCATTTGCTTGATCTCCGCATCCTGATTCTTCTTAGCCTGAATCAGTTTTTCGCGGCGCTCTTCCCGCATGACCAGATATTTGGTATAATTTGTTTTATA
This sequence comes from Chryseobacterium sp. DT-167, assembly GCF_058310155.1. Classification (NCBI taxonomy): domain Bacteria; kingdom Pseudomonadati; phylum Bacteroidota; class Flavobacteriia; order Flavobacteriales; family Weeksellaceae; genus Chryseobacterium; species Chryseobacterium sp. DT-167. Next base: position 61,072 of record NZ_JBZEEQ010000004.1, read on the forward strand.
ATCGTCAACTTTTTTGTTGTTCACATCAAAAGTCCGGTTACAAACCGCTGTCATAAATTGTTTATCGTGACTTACCAAAACGATTGCTCCGGGATAATCTTTCAAAAAGTTTTCTAACCAGATAATGGATTCCATATCCAGATGATTGGTAGGCTCATCGAGAAGCATCAGATCATTCTTTTGAAGAAGAAGCTTTGCCAACTCGATTCTCATTCTCCAGCCTCCGGAAAATTCATCTGTGATTTTTTGGAAATCGTCGGCTTTAAAACCTAAACCAAACAAAACTTTCTCAATATCACCTTCCAGATTGTACGCATCATGATGCATCAGAAGATCATTCAGCTCGGTCATTTTGTTGATAATCCCTGTGTAAGCATCACTTTCGTAATCAGTTCTTGTTGCTAACTGGTGATTCACTTCTTCAAGCTCATTTTTCCATGCATTAATCTGCTCAAAAGCCTGCATCGTCTCATCCCAAACGGTTCTTCCTTTCACAAAATCAAGATCCTGCTTCAGAAAACCGATGGTGATATTCCCCTCAGGAACAACTACTCCTTCATAAAAAGTGATTTCTCCGGAAAGCATTTTCAACAAAGTGGATTTTCCCGCCCCGTTTTTACCAACCAAACCAATTTTATCATCCTTTTTAATGGTGAAATTAACGTTTTGAAACAAGTAGTTTCCCGAATGATGTAATCCTAAACCTTGAACCGAAAGCATCTTTATGAGTAATTAATGATGAATAATGTGTACTGTATATTTTTCGGGTGCAAAAATACGCAAAATAAAGGACTTTAAATTTAATAATTCCTTACAGTGATATGAAAACAGCTTTGATGTCTTTCTTTAATGTAAAAAATGCGTCCTGCTTCGACATAATATTTTAAAACTTTCTCCAGAGCAACCTCCATTTTCAGGTCTGGTCTCAGCTTATTATTAAATCTCACATAAGATATATCGAAAGAATTGCCATAATTGTGAGAGCTGATTCCGAGCGACGCATTTGTATTAACTTTTCGTAATCTACATTGATCTTCCAGTGTTCTGGTAATGGAAGAAACTGTAAAAGTATGTCCTTTGGTTTCTTTGCTGAATCTCGCTCCTATTTTTTCCAGTGTAGTCTTAGCTTTTGAAACCAAATATGGTCTGCTGTAATCAAGCTTCTGAACCTTATACCCCTTTCCTGTCTTTTTTACGGTGTGAAATTTACCTTTATCAATATATTTCTGAACCTGAGCAGTATTTTTGAGAATATTGACATTAAAGCTTCTTGAAGCATCTAAATGAGGTTTGTAAAGCGCAGTCGGTTCTACTTTTAAAACTTCGGTAAGATCATAGCAAGGAAGCGTTTTCTTTGAAGCCTGACTGTAAACAAGCTGATGAAATGCCAATGGAATGATGTACAAAAACTTCCTCATAGAAACTATTTTGAAAATTTAAATTTGAAAATTGCAGATTTTGTTATTGCCAAAGATATTAATTTAATAAAACGGCATAAAAATTTATGAGTAGAAATTTAACAAACAATTTCACATTAAAACAAATTAAAAACAACAAAATAAAACAATTAATGAAAACATTTTATTTTATTAACTATAATGCTGAATAATTAATTTTTGTACATTCGCTTTACAATTTAAAATACATAAAAAGATGATTTCAAAAACTTCAAAATTTGTGGCAGAAATGCTTGGTACGATGGTACTTGTTCTAATGGGATGCGGAAGCGCAGTAATTGCAGGAGCAGATGGCACTACAGGAGTAGGACTTCTGGGAATTTCTTTCGCATTCGGATTAAGCGTAGTCGCAATGGCTTACGCAATCGGGCATATTTCGGGATGTCATATTAATCCCGCAATCTCAATTGCAATGGTTGCAGCCGGAAGAATGAAAATGGATGAGGCAATCAGATACGTTATTGCACAGATCATTGGTGCAATCATCGGAGCCGGAATTCTTTATGTGATTTTCACAAATCATCCCGGTGCAGAAATGAAAGAATGGGCATTGGGTTCCAACGGATGGGGAACAGGATATTTAGACGCTTATAATACTACCGCAGCTTTTGTTGCAGAATTCATTTTCACATTTATTTTCCTGATGGTGATTTTAGGATCAACCTCTACTAAAAACATCAACGGTGGTTTTGCAGGTTTAGCGATTGGTTTTTCTTTGGTTTTGATTCACATTGTAGGAATTAAAGTTACCGGAGTTTCTGTAAACCCTGCAAGAAGTATCGGTCCGGCAATTTTTGCAGGTGGTGCAGCACTTTCACAACTGTGGCTGTTTGTTGTTGCTCCGGTTTTAGGTGGAGTTGCCGCAGCTTTCACTTATAATTTATTAATGGAAAGACCTGAACAGGCAAAATAATTAAACCAGATATTGAAACGAAATCCTGTCTTTATGGCAGGATTTTCTTATTTTATTTTCTTTATTTCAAAAGGGTTTTTGAAAATAAGCTCTTCATGTTTTCCCTTGATTTCCATTTTTCGCTGAAGTAAATTTAAAGCCATTTTTCGAATGAAAAGATCTTTGTCATTTAATTTCCAGTAGGAATCTTCATGTACTTTTTTAGGTTGACGGATGAGATAAAATTCCGTTTCCCAATTGTCGACATTGTGATAAAATTCAATGATTCCGCAATGTTCAGGAATTGCAGAATGCTCGATCATTCCCATCGGAAGCAAAAAACTGAACGAATTGCAAGGATAATCACCACAACATATCTTGTCATGCTTCAGAAACTTCTCACCGGTTTTAGTATTGATGTATGACTTTTTAAAATCATTTTTGAAATCGCTTTTTGAAAGTTTAATTTCAATTTCGTGACTGAACCCTTCAGAATCAATGATCAAAATATCCGCTTCCCAATCTGAATGGAAATGGTTGCTGAGAACAATTTCTTTTTCAAAATCGCAATTGGCATGAATATAAGCGTGAACAAGCTCTTCTATCTTTAACACTTTTAATTCTTTTATTTTTTAACGCAAGTTCGCTAAGATTTTTTTTAAAAATTATTGAGAATATTTTTTCGTTCGCAAAGGCGTTCTACTCAGCAAAGATCACAATCCCTAAAACTCTTCCATTCTCCCACTCTCAAACCCATCAACTCACCAACAAGCTACAGCCACGGATATCCGAATGATCAATTCTTCCTAAGACCTGAAATTTCTTCTCGTCTTCAATTAATAATTTTCCCAAATCCTGTGTTGCGATAAACGAACACGAATGAATATTTGCAAGATCTATAATATTAATTGCTCCGGTTCTTCCGGCCTTCTCGTACCCGAAAGGATCTTCAGCATTTCTGATCAGCACCCTCATCCAGTTTGGACATTCATAAATATTTTCACCCAAAGAATAAGCCTGCGAAAGCAATTCTGTCATCGAATATTCGGAATATATTTTCTCAGTTTTAAAACCATTCTGAAGAATTTTTAGCAGCTCGTCTTTTGTCATTTCTTCTTTCCGGCCTTTCATTCCCCCAGTCTCAATGACTGTTAAATTGTTGGAGGGTTGGAGAGTTTGAGAGCTAGAGTTGCAGAAATCAAGAAAATCAAGAAGCGCAAATGAAACTCCAAAAAGAATGACTTTTTTATCTTTTAATTCATTTAAAAGTTTAAATAAATCTTCATGATTATAAAGAAAATACCCGTTTTCAGGCTTGTCAGATTTTCTCATCAAAAAATCTACCATGTAAATCAATGATGAGTTTTGCTTTTCAAGATAACTTGGGAGTAATCCTAAAAAAATAAAGTCTTCAGGCTTGCCTATAAACTGCTCAAAACTTTTATAGATGCTTTCCTGATAAATATTTTCGTTGGCAATGAAATGTTTAGACAAATTCATCTGTGTTGTACCTGAACTCTGAAAATACAGATCAGTTGAAATATTTTTATCCAAAATCTGATGATTTTTAAACATTTCAATTGGTAAAAAGGGGATCTTATCCAGCGAATTTACCGTCTCAGCATCAAGATTCAGGTAATCAACAAATTTTCTGTAGACATCAATATTCTTGTATTGATAGCGAAAAGTTGTCAGTGCCACATCCAGAAACTCCTGCTCGGTTTTTATGTCAAATATACTTTTCAATTTTTTAAAATATTTTTTAACGCTTTATTGATTCATTCTGAATCATTTAGCAATTATATAAGAAAACTTCAAGGTTTTTTAATATTAAAACTAAAAAATTGGTCAGGTTATTGCAAGTCACTCTGCGGAATATGGATTAGAAATAACAGGTATAGAAGCTGTTATTCGGAAATTACCTCTTCGGAGGTAATTTTTAATTCCTGCCCGAAAGTTTTCAGCTCAAAATCATTCTGAAAAACTCCGTAAGTGAAATAGGAAATCCAGTCTCCGAGATTGATATATTTTGAATTCTGATTTAAATCTAAAACCATCGGCAAATGCCTGTGACCGTAAATAAAGTAATCGATTTTTTCTGTTTTCAGTTTTTCTTTTGAATAAATAATCAGAAATTCTTTATCCTCTCCTAAAAAAGCTTTGTCCTCATCTCCCGAAATCATCTTGTTTTTCTGAGAAAGATACAAAGCCACTTTCATCGCAATATCGGGATGCAACCATTTGAAAAACCATTGTGCAACAGGATTTGTAAAGACTTTTTTCATCCTCTTATATCCTTTGTCACCTGGTCCCAAACCATCACCATGAGCCAACAGAAATTGTTTTCCGGCAATCTCAAAATATTGTTTTTTATAAAAAACCGTACAGCCAATTTCTTCTTCCAGATAATCTTTCATCCAAAGGTCATGATTTCCCACAAAAAAATAAACATGAACGCCGCTGTCTTTTAATTCAGCGATTTTACCAAGAACTCTCACATAACCTTTCGGGATTACATGCTTCCATTCGTGCCAAAAATCAAACAAATCACCCATCAGAAACAAAACCTGAGCATCTTCTTTGATCTCATTCATCCAACGGATAAATTTTTCTTCCCGAATTTTGCTCTGCTTCTGATCCGGCGCACCAAAATGCTGATCTGATGCAAAGTATACCTTTTTTCCGGGCTCTAAGTTAATGGTTGTTTTTAGCACCTTTTCAGTTTTAAATTCAGAAAAACTTATTGATTATCTTCTGCAAACCATTCTCCATAAGAGTTTTCTGTCTCATGAAGCTTTAAATAAGCTAAAGAAACATCTGCAGGAAGTTTTGATTTTATTTTGGCAGCGATGGCAAACAACATATTTTCACAGGTCGGCTGAAAGTTACAGTAAATTACCTTCTGACCTTTGTTTTCTAATTCTTCCCCCATTTCCCTGTGTGGAGAAACTCCGTTGATCAGTACGGCATGATCCCAAACATCGACAATTTCTTCTTTCACGATTGCTTTAATATCCCCGAAATCTACAACCATTCCGTTTTTAGGATTTTCCAGATCGTTGATCGGTTTTCCTTTTACGGTAACGAAAAGCTTGTAAGAATGCCCGTGCATATTTTTACATTTCCCGTCATAATTGTATAAGACATGAGCCGTCTCGAATGTAAAAATTTTTGTAATACGTATCATGATGCAAAGATAACGATTTTCTGTTCTTTTAATCTGAAGTAGTGACCAGATTCTTCCATAAAAAAACCTTCCCGGAAGCTGAGAAGGTTTAATAATATAATTTAACAAAAAAATTAATGGAACTGTGCCGTTTCCGTAGAATCTTTCATGGCAACCGTTGCAGAAGAACCATTCGTAACAACATTCTGAATCTCATCAAAATAACCCGTTCCTACAAAAGACTGATGTTTTACCGCTCTGAAACCTTTGTTCTGTAAAGCAAATTCACGTTCCTGCAATTCAGAATATCCTGCCATTCCTCTTTCTTTATAAGCTAAAGCCAACTCAAACATCGCCGTATTCAACGCATGGAAACCCGCCAAAGTAATAAACTGGAATTTATATCCCATTTTTGCCAGTTCTTCTCTGAAATTCAGCATCTCATCAACTGAAAGTTTCGCAGCCCAGTTGAAAGATGGCGAACAATTGTAAGCCAACATTTTATCAGGAAATTTTGCATGAATTCCTTCTGCAAATTTTCTTGCGTAATCTAAATCAGGATTAGAGGTTTCCATCCAGATCAAATCTGCGTATGGAGCATAAGATAAACCTCTGTCGATTCCCTGTTCTACTCCATTTTTCACTACATAAAACCCTTCTGAAGTTCTTTCTCCTGTTATAAATTTCCTGTCTCTTTCGTCGATATCCGAAGTCAGAAGATCTGCCGCATCTGCATCTGTTCTAGCAACAATTACACTCGGAACACCTGCAACATCAGAAGCCAAACGCGCTGCAATCAACTTATTGATCGCCTCCTGAGTCGGAACTAAAACTTTTCCGCCTAAATGACCACATTTTTTCGCAGAAGACAACTGATCTTCAAAATGTACTGCTGCCGCTCCCGCTTCGATCATTTGCTTCATCAATTCATAGGCATTAAGATTTCCACCAAAACCAGCTTCAGCATCAGCAATAATCGGAACTAAATATTCTTTTTCTCCACCTCCATTCACCGACTGAATCTGATCTGCTCTCAATAAAGCATTATTTATTTTTTTCACCACAGAAGGTACTGAGTTCGCAGGATACAACGATTGATCAGGATACATTTCACCAGATAAATTAGCATCTGCTGCAACCTGCCATCCTGAAAGATAAATCGCCTCTAAACCTGCATCAACTTCCTGAACGGCCTGATTTCCCGTCAAAGCTCCCAATCCGGCAACAAAATCCTGATTGTTTAATTGTTCCCAGAATTTCTTTGACATTTCTGTTGCGATTGTATACTCTAATTTGTAAGAACCACGTAGCTTCAATACATCTTCTGCTGTATAAGGTCTTTTTATTCCATTCCAGCGAGGATTTGTCAACCAGTCCTGCTCTAAATTCTGAATTTGTTCTTGTCTTGTTTTCATAATATTTGGATTTTTTAATTTTATTTTAAATTTTAAGATTCGTCAGTTTGAGTGAAATCCTGAAAGAATTTTGTATAGAAAACTTGTAGAACTATAATAACTTCTCGATACGATTTTTTCAAAATCTACTCGAAGTGACGAAGCCTATATTTTTAAATTAAATAAATGGATAAGCTTTCAATGTTAGAAATTCTTCAAATTCTTCACAGAAAATCAATTCATTAAAAAGTTCTTTTGCCAAATTGAATTTTCCGTTTCTGAAACGTTTTTCACCAACATATTTTTCAATACGCTCCATTTCTTCAAATTCCCACTGAAGAATCATTTCTCTTGTCAGCACTCGATCATCACTTAAAACAGCATCATTTTTCAGCCACTGCCAGATTTGAGTTCTTGAAATTTCTGCAGTTGCAGCATCTTCCATGAGATTATAAATTGCTGCTGCTCCGGTTCCCATCAACCAACTTTCGATATATAAAATCCCAACATTGATGTTTTTCCGAACTCCATTTTCTGTAATTTCCCCTTTTGGGATTTCCAGTAAATCGCTTTCATTAATGTGATAATCAAATTTTTTATCAATCTGATTTTTCGAAGGCATGTATTGATCGAAAATATCCTTTGCTACAGAAACCAATGCAGGGTGAGCTACCCAAGTTCCGTCGTGACCGTTTTTCACCTCACGTTCTTTATCGTTTCTCACTTTTCCGAAAGCCTGACTATTCGCTTCATAATCATTTTTAATAGGAATTTGTGCTGCCATTCCACCGATGGCGTGGACATTTCTTTTGTGACAGATTTCAATCACTCTTTTAGAATAAGCACTCATAAAAGGGGAAGTCATCGTCACCTGATCTCTGTCCGGAACAATAAACTGGGGAAGATTTCTGAATTTTTTAATGAAAGAAAAAATATAATCCCATCGTCCGCAATTCAAGCCGGAGCTGTGTTCTTTTAATTCAAATAAAATTTCATCAATCTGAAAAGCAGCGGTGATCGTTTCAATTAAAACGGTTGCTTTAATCGTTCCTTGTGGAATTTCAAGATAATTTTGGGCAAAAACAAAAACTTCATTCCACCAACGTGCTTCTTTGTAATGCTCTAATTTTGGGAGATAAAAATAGGGTGCACTTCCATTTTCCAACAATTGCTTTGCGTTTCTGAAAAAGTAAATTCCAAAATCGACTAATGATGCAGAAGCCTGTTCGTCATTGATTTCAATATGTTTTTCGTTTAGATGCAAACCTCTCGGACGAACCAATAGAGCTGAAATTTTTGCATTTAGCTGATAAGATTTTCCCTGCTCATTCGTAAAATCAATTTCCCGGTTGATTGCATCAGAAAGATTGATTTGTCCTTCCATACAATTATTCCAGGTCGGAGAATTGCTGTCTTCAAAATCTGCCATAAAAGTAGACGCACCCGAATTCAAAGCATTAATGATCATTTTTCTGTCAACCGGACCTGTAATTTCTACTCTTCGATCCAACAAATCCTGTGGAAGCGGGGAACAAACCCAATTTCCGTCTCTGATTTCTTTAGTTTCTGATAAAAACTCTGGAAGATTTCCTTTATCAAATTCTAGCTGAGTTTTTTTTCTTTTCTCTAAAAGTTCTAATCTTTTGGTATTGAAATTTTGATGAAGCTCGATCAGAAAATTATTCAATTCCGGAGTAAAAACCGCTTCAAACCGCTTCTGACTATTTATTTTTAATTGAGTTTTGGTTTTCATAATTTATATTTTTATGATTTAACATGACAAACTTAAATAAAAACTTTCACATACAGCGAACGTTCGCTAAATATTTTAAAAAATTATTATGCGAATAATCGCTTCTATTATTTATATTTGAATAATGAATTCGGATAGTGACTTTATCAAAACGGTTTTCGGACTAAAACTGAAACAGCAGCGACAAAAGAAAAATTGGTCTTTGCAGGATCTTGCTGTGAAGACAGGTTTATCAAAATCTTATCTTAATGAAATTGAGAACGGAAAAAAATATCCGAAACACGATAAAATCATTCAGCTTTCTGAAGCTCTGAGCTGTACTTTTGATGACTTAGTCTCTACTAAACTCGATAAAAGTTTAGCCCCTTTTAATGAAATATTGCAGTCAGATTTTTTCAAAGAAGTTCCTTTGGATCTTTTCGGAATTAATAAGAACAATCTGATCAGTATTATCAGTGATGCACCCAAAAAAGTGACCGCTTTTATTAATGCATTGATAGAAATTTCACAAAATTATAACTTAGGAAAAGAAAGATTTTACTTTGCTGTCCTACGGTCTTTTCAGGAATTATATGACAATTATTTTCCTGAAATTGAAGAAAAAGTGATTCAGTTTGCACATGAAAATCAACTAAAGATCAGCAAAAATTTAAAGTCTGAAATTTTAGAAACGATTTTAATTGAAAAGTTTAATTATGCAATTCAAACTGAAAATTTTGAAACGTATGGAAATTTAGATTATCTCCGTTCTCTATTTATTCCTGAGAAAAAATTGTTGTTACTTAATAATAAACTTGAGAAAGATCAGAAAACTTTTATTCTGGCGAAGGAAATCGGTTTTAATGTTTTAGAACTAAAAAACCGTCCCAACACCTATTCCTGGATAGACTTCGGAAGTTTTGAAGAAATTTTAAATAATTTTTATGCTTCTTATTTTGCAGGAGCATTGCTGATTTCAAAAGAACAAATTATTGAAAATACTTCTAATTTTTTCTCACAAAACAATTGGGAACCAAAAAGTTTTGAAAACCTCATCGAAAATTTCACCAATTCTCCGGAAACATTTTATTACCGATTAACGAATGTTCTGTCTTCGGAATTGGGAATCAGAGATTTGTTTTATTTATGTTTAGTTAAAAAGAAAAATTCAGATAAAATTCAGATTTTAAAAGAGTTACACCTCAATCATCAACAAGCTCCACACGCAAATGCAACGAATGAGCACTATTGCAGAAGATGGATTGCTGTGAAAAATCTTGATCATTTGAAAGAAAATGAAACTTTGACCGATGCTCAAATTTCCCACTATAAAGATCAGGGGATAAGTTATTTAGTGATTTCTACCTCTCAGAAAAATCCGTTTTCTGACGGGAGCAACAGAAGTTATTGTCTGGGAATTTTACTGAATACGCAAACGATCAAAAAAATCAATTTTATAAAATCTCCTACTTTGAAAACCATCAATGTTGGCGTGACCTGCGAATCTTGCAGTATTGCAGATTGTGAGGTGAGACAAGCTCCACCAATTCGTCTTGAGAAGGATTATTTTAATTTAAGTATGAAAAATTCGGTTGAAAAAATCAGGAAAGAAATTTTATAAATTTTATTAAATTTGTGATTCAAACACACAAATGATTTTAGATTTATTATTTCCAAATCGCTGTATTCACTGCAACAGAATTGCAAACGCCGATGTGATTGTTTGCAATACCTGTTTTGAACACATTCACTTCACTCATTCTGAATATTCTGAAGAAAACAATCTTAAGGAAAAATGTAAATTACTTTTTCCCGTTGAAAATGCTTACGCTTTGATGCAGTTTGAAAAGGAGAATCTGAGCAGAAAGATTATTCACGAATTAAAATATAAAAGCAGAGAGAAAACCGGAAAGATTCTCGCTGATTGGGTAACCGAACGATTGGATTTTAAAAGCGGAAAACCTGATTTATTGGTGAGCGTTCCACTGCATCCGAAGAAGAAAAAGGAAAGAGGTTACAATCAGCTTCACCTTTTTACAAAAATTTTGTCAGATTTTTATGAAATTCCGCAAGATCATGATTTGATCAAAAGAAACCATTATTCTAAAGCTCAGGCTTTGAAAGATAAAAAAAATCGTCTGGAAACCATAAATACTTTTTCGCTTACTAAAGGAATTTCAGGAAAACACATTTTGCTGATTGATGATGTTTTTACCACTGGAAATACGCTTGCAACGATTGCATGGGAAATTTTAAATTCAGGAAACAATAAGATAAGTATTTTGGTGATGGCAATGGACGAATAACTTTACGGAATGTTTTTCTGACAAAATTTTAATTCTTTATTTCAGATGTTTTTGCTAATTTTCGGGAAACTAATTAGTTATGAAAAACCTGATTTTATTGCACGGAGCTTTAGGTCACAGTGATATTTTTAAGCCCTATTTAGAAAAGCTCTCAATATATTTCAACATTTATACCCCTTTATTTTCCGGACATGGAGATATCAATTTATCTGAAGGCGGGATTACCATTGAAAAATACACACAAGAATTAGCTGAATTTATTGAAAAAGAAAACCTTCAGGATGTTCATATTTTCGGGCACAGTATGGGAGGTTATGTTGCTCTTTGTTATGCTTTGGAAAATCCATCAGCTGTAAAATCGATCATGACCTTAGGAACAAAATTTGACTGGACGGAAGAACAGGCCTTGAAAGAAAGCAGAATGCTAAATCCTGATGTTATTATTGAAAAAATCCCCAAATATGCTGAACAATTAGAAAACCAGCACGGCAGTCAATGGAAACAATTACTTCACGCCATTGCCGGAATGATGATTTCTTTAGGTAAAAATCCACCTCTGAAAAATGATAATTTATCTGCACTTGACATTCCGGTTCAGATCATGATCGGTGATAAGGATAATATGGTAAGTCTGGAAGAAAGCATCAATGTTTATAAGATAATTCCGTATGCAAAATTAGCTGTACTTCCTGATACAAAACATCCTATGGAAAAAGTACGAACAAGTTTATTATTTAATTTAATGAAAGATTTCTGGAATATACCTTAATTATCTCTGAAGCTTCTCCCCATAACTTAAATCTCCGGCATCGCCCAAACCCGGAGTGATGTAACCTTTTGACGTTAAGTTTCCGTCAATAGCTCCCACCCATATTTTTGCTTGCGGATAAGCTTTCTCAATAGTTTCTACACCTTGTTTTGAAGCAATTGCTGCAACAATGTGAAGTTGAGAAGGTTTTCCATGAGTTAAAAGATCTTTCAGGGCTTCAATTAAAGAAGCTCCTGTTGCCAACATCGGATCTGCAACGATCAAAGGTCTTCCTTCAATACTTGGACAAGTGAGATAATCCTGTTTTATAGAAAAATAATCATTGGCATCATGCTTTCTGTAAGCCGCCACAAAACCGCAGTCTGCTTTGTCAAAGTAATTTAATATTCCTTCAAATAAAGGAACTCCTGCACGCAAAATCGTTGTAATCACCGGTTGAACAACAATTTCCTGAACCTTTATTTTATTTAAAGGAGTTTGTATTTCAATTTCTTTGGTTTCTAAATCTTTAGAAATTTCAAAAGCGGCAATTTCTCCGATGCGTTCCATATTTCTGCGGAATCTCATTCGGTCATGCTGAATTTCTACATTTCGAAGCTCGTTAATCCATGAATTAACTAAAGAAAACTGTTGTGACAAAATCGTAAGCATGCTGATATAAAGTTTTAGTTATGTCGAGAAAGCAAATTTCATAATTCAAAATAACGGATATTTTCCTAGAAACTGCATTAAAAATCTTAATTTTTATAAATGAACTTAGCTTTAATTATACCATTTAAAATTCTATTTTTGTATTCTAATATCTTAATATGACTAGAAAAAAAATCTATATTCTTTTAATTCTCAATGTTTTCTCTGTAACATCGGCTCAAATCCCTACAAGATCTGAATATTCTGAAACATATTCTTCTCCAGTAAAACCACCCAGTCCTTTAGTTGAAATAGAGGGTGAAGAATTTTATTCTGCTGATAAAACTAAAAAAGGTTTAAAAATAAAAAATAAGGTGATTCTAGAACCCGTTTATGATGATATCAGTATTCTCTATACTTATCCGAAAAAATTAATTCAAGTGAAAAAAGGGAATAAACTCGGAGTTTTTGACCTCAATGGTGTAAACCTCATCCCTACAGATTTCACAGAAATCAATAATGAAGGATTAAATATTTTCATCACAAAAAAAGAGAAAAACATTTCAATATTTGATCTCGAAAAAAAGAAAACCATCTTTAGCGGAAATTACAGCAAACTGATTTTACACAACCAAAACAGCGCGCTCGTAGAAGACATTTCTGGCAACCAATTTATTGTATTTGATGACGGAAAAAAGATTAAAAATGATTTTGAATCTTTAGATTTTTATCAAAACGTAATTGTAGTAAAGAAAAATAACAAATTCGGGATTTTGAATTCTAAAGAAAACCCGGCTTACGAGTTTGATCAATTATTTATCCCAAATCTTAAAGGTTCAAAATACGGTAACAATATAAAATATTCAATGGGGATTAAAAATTTTGTAGCTGTGAAGAATAAGCTTTATGGTCTTGTAGATATTACAGGAAAAACAAAACTTCCACTAGAATACACCAATATTACTACAGATGAAAGAATTGAAGGATTTAAGCTTGAAAAAGATAAAAAAATAGGTCATTATTTTGATGAAAATAAAATAATGAAGCCAGAATACCACACGATTTACCGCGATGCTTTTTCAGATTATCTTACACTTGGTAAAGACGGGAAATATGGCGTCGTAAACTACTCTACACTCAAAACAATTGTACCCATGATTTCTGAAGAGCATATTATCAGAATGAACAATGGATATAAAATAAAGCAAAACCAAAAATATGGATGGTATGACAGAGAAGGAAATCAAATTTTAATGCCGATCTACGATCAAATCGACGAATATTATGATTCTGATTACCTTTTAGGTATACAAAAACAAAACAAAAAAGGAATTTATGACCTTAGAAAAAAACAGATTTTAGTTCCTGCAGAATTTAGCGAAATTACTGACCACTACGCCGGATTCTTAGTAGGAATTAACGAAAACGAAGTTGATAGACGTATTGTTTCAAGGGATTTTACTCTAATGGATTTGAATGGAAAAAAACTTCTTGACAACAAATTTTCTTGGCTGGAAAAAAGTCCGCAGAAAAAATCAAAAATTATATTTGCTAAAAAAAATAGTGGCTTTAGTATTCTCTCTTCAAAGGGCACGATTTCTCTCGACAATATTTCAGACTACAATTATATTTATGATGAAAATAATTTAATTGATCCTAACCCACAGAATAACAATGCATTATTATATTTAAAAAATAATCAGAATAAATTTGCCATTTATGATGAATTCTCAGAAAAATTAAAATCAGATTTTGTCTATGATGAAATTAAACAAAAATTTGAGAATAAAAACACTTACTTAATTGTTTCAAAAAACAAAAAATTCGGGATTATTGACCAAGACAACAAGGTGATTCTCAACTTTATGTATGATGATCTTTCCTTTAATCTTTTACAAAATTACAAAGACAATTCTCAAACTGTGATTGCCAAAAAAAATGGTAAATATGGATTGGTAGATTTTTCCGGTAAAGAAATAATTCCTTTCATCTATACAAACCTTGAGAGAATTTCGGGAGAGAATTTTAAAGCAAAAACCGGAAAAAATTATGTCCTAATTAATTCAGAAAATAAAATTTTAAACAACGGTCCTTTTGACGAAATCAGCAATTTCGAAAACGGAAAAGCACTTACTTTTTACGCACAAAAGGCTAAAGAAATTGACAAACAAGGAAATTTTACAAAACTTGAAGAAGATTTTGGTCCACATGTTGGTTTCAAAACTTTCGATGAATTAAAATTTGGTTTTCTAAAAATGCTTGATAGTAAAACAGATCAGGAGGTGAGAGATTTTGCAAAAAAAATTGCACCGTCTCCTCAAATGATTTATTTTTTAAAGTCAAGCACTTTCAAAAATAGAACCAATTATCTAGATTACGAATCTGTTGTCAACTACTATTACAGCGAACTTTTAGAATTTAAAAACAAAAAGCACGAACACATGTATACAAAAGAAAGATTATCTGAAGTGAGAGATTATAATGTATACAATGAATCATTACTAACAACCTACAGAAATGGAACTCAAGATTACGGCGCATCGATGGCGGAGAAGTATCTGCGAAACAGCTTTAAACTAAACGGATATTGGATCAGCAGCAGATTTTTATATATTAGATAATTAATTAAAATAGTATATCAACAAAAATAAATCCCTCTCAGAAAATTACTGAAAGGGATTTTATTTTTGTGATTTTAAATCGAAATGAATACGATTATTTTTGTCTGAAATACACTTCAATCGGAACTCCGGTGAAGCCAAATTCTTTTCTCAACTGATTTTCTGTAAACCTTTTATACGGTTCTTTTACATACTGGGGTAAATTACAGAAAAATACAAACTGTGGCGATGGTGTCGGAAGCTGCACACAATATTTAATTTTGATAAACTTTCCTTTGTTGGCCGGTGGTGGAGTACGTTCGAAAATAGGAAGCATTACTTCATTTAATTTTGAAGTTTTGATCTTCTTCTTACGGTCTTCATATACAACCATTGCCATTTCAACTGCTTTTAAAATTCTCTGTTTCGTTAAAGCTGAAACAAAAAGAATCGGAATATCGCTGAACTGACCGATTTTATCTCTGATTGATTTTTCGAAATCTCTTACGGTATTTGTTGTTTTATCTTCAACCAAATCCCATTTGTTGACAACGATCACAATTCCTTTTCTGTTTTTCTGAGCAAGACCGAAGATATTCATATCCTGAGATTCCCATCCTAAAGTCGCATCAACCATAATGATCACGACATCAGAAAACTCGATTGAACGGATAGACCTCATTACAGAATAAAATTCCAGATCTTCATTTACTTTAGACTTTCTTCTCATTCCGGCAGTATCTACCAACACAAACTCGTGACCGAATTTATTGTAAAGCGTTTGAATACTGTCTCTTGTAGTACCGGCAACATCGGTTACGATATTTCTGTCCGCATCAAGCAAAGCATTCGTCAAAGTAGACTTCCCTACGTTTGGACGACCTGCAATGGTGATTTTCGGAAGACCTTCGAAAGGATCTTTATAATCTGTAGTTGGAAAATCATTAACTACATCATCAAGAATCTCCCCGGTTCCTGAACCTGTAGCTGATGATAATGTGTAGTATTTTTCGATTCCTAACTGATAAAATTCCGTAGCAGCTAATTCTTCTTTAGCAGAATCTACTTTATTAATAACAATATAAACCGGCTTTTTTGCTCTTCTCAGCATCTCATGAATCTCGTAGTCTGTGTCTGTAAGACCTTCCTCTACGTTCATCATAAAAATAATTGACGTTGCTTCGTCAATAGCAAGCTGTACCTGTTTTGAAATTTCTTCCTGAAAAACGTCTTCGCTGTTTACTTCATAACCACCTGTATCAATGACAGTGAAGTCTACCCCATTCCAGTCAGATTTTCCATAATGACGGTCTCTGGTAACTCCGGAAGTTGAGTCTACAATAGCTTCTCTTCTTTCAAGTAAACGATTAAAAAGTGTGGATTTTCCTACGTTGGGACGCCCAACGATTGCAACAATATTTGACATAAAAAATGTTTAATAACCCTTGAGACTATACTCAGGATCAGATTATCAATGGGTTACTCCAGCTATTGGAGCCCAATTTTTTTGCAAAGATAAGGTTTTATTATTTAGAATTAGAAACAGATTCTCTAAATATTTAATTAACAGATATATACTCAATTTTTTTTCTTACTTTTATAGTTAGGCATGAGATATGGTTTATCAATATTCAGCTTATCAATTTAGTTATGAAAAAAATACTTATTATATTGCTGGTTGCATTTATCATCATTCAGTTTTTTCCGATTGACAAAACCAATCCTCCTGTAAATAAAGGAATGGATTTTTTGAGAATTAAAAACACTCCGGAAAATATTGCAAAGATTATTAATACATCGTGTTACGATTGTCATTCGAATGAAACGAAGTATCCGTGGTATTCCAGCATTGCTCCCTCGTCATGGTTTTTGAGAAACCACATCAATGAAGGTAGAGAAAATTTAAATTTCTCCACATTTGCAATGTATGAATCCAAAAGACAAATACACAAAATGGAAGAATGTATTGAAATGATCGAAAAGAAAGAAATGCCTTTAGAATCATATTACATCGGACATCAGGATGCTAAACTGACTGATCAGCAAAGGAAAGAACTTGTTACTTATTTTAAGAAACAGATAGAAGATACCAAGATAAAAATGCAATAAAAACATCATGCAGGAAAACTGGAGCGATAAACATATCGTATTCTTTGACGGTGAGTGTGGCGTCTGTAATTTTTGGGTTCAATGGATTCTGGAAAGGGATAAAAATGACCAGTTTATGTTTGCTTCTCTACAATCGGGATTTGGGCAGAAATTCCTTTCTGAAAGAGGCTTGGAAACCAAACAATTCAACACCCTATATCTCTGGAAACCCAAAAGCTATTACCTCACAAAATCTCAAGCAGTTCTAAAAATTGCAGGTTTACTTGGCGGAATTTACAAGCTTTCGGCAATCGGAAAAATATTTCCTTCCTTCTTCCGAGATATGATTTACGATAAAATTTCGAAAAACAGAATGAAACTGGCAAATCAAAAATGTTATCTGCCTACCCCTTATCAAAGAAAGAAATTTATTGAGATTTAATTTTTTAACTAAATAATTAACCGCAAAGTTGTCTTTCCGGAGGAATCTAAATTATTTAAGATTACGATGTTGAGATTCCTCCGGAATGACAAACTTAATATAATAATGAAGACTGCCTCATTAATGAAGCAGCCCTCTTTTTATGCCGTAGACTTCACTGATTACACAGATTCTTCCTGACGGAAATAAAATTAATTACTGATTGAGCGACCAGACTGAGTAACTGTTCGGCGGACACTGAATTTTCACCCATTTATCTCCCTGAGTTGTAGGATACCATGATGAATGACCTGTGAAATCTTTGATCTGCTGACTCGCCCAGTTGGTCTGGATCCATCTTTCCTGCCAATTTGACGAACTGTTGATATAGACAACCAGTCCCGGATTTCCGTTGTAGCCGTTTCTTCTTGCAATATATTCATCATTATCAGTGTAAAGAATAGAAGTGTTTCCTGTGGCTTTGTTGTTGTGAATCCAGATCAGATTATTCAGTCTTTCTTTGTTTAGCCATTCTTCATAATCTCTGTAAAAAATCGTAGGATAACCTTCATGAGTTAAAATATAAGCGTAAGCCAGATTTTTATTATAGATAACATCGGTATCATGATTAGCAACAAATGTCACTGCTTTGTAAGGATTTCTTTTCCACATCATATCGTCATTCAGAACATTCAGATTTCCGTTATCAAAAGCTTCGTCCATCTTATAATAAGCTGCAAAGTCAAATACCGAACTGTTTGCATTATTTGCCCACCATTCTAAAGTATTTACATTAGAATCCCATAATTCTCCGACAGAAAATCCGCCGACATTAGAATTCCAGTTATTGACAACCCATGGACCGAAACCTTTCACATAATCAAATCTCCAGCCGTCAAATTTCATCACGTTTTTGTAGTACTTCCCTACAGAATCTTCACGCTCCCAAAGCCAGTTCTGAACATACGGATTTGCATGACAAAGATCCGGAAAACCACCAAAAGCCCCTTCGTCATTATTACCGTAAGAGTTTTTGTAAAAATCATTATAACTTCTCTGGAATTTACCCGAGGCAACACCTGAAAAATCTGTCCATGTGTTTGTTCCCGTGAAAGGGTTTGCCTGGGATTGTCCGCCACTGTTATGATTAATTACAATATCGGCATACACCTGCATATTTTCAGCGTGAGCTTTTGTAATTAATGCTTCCAGTTCTGTTCTGGATCCGAAACGGGTTTCTATACTTCCATTTTGATTATAATTTCCGAAATCATAATAATCTGTAGGATCATAACCCATCGAGTAGGCGCCGTTCTGTGCTTTTGAAGCCGGTGGAAGCCAGATTGCACTCATTCCTGCATTTGACCAATCGGTAACTTTATCTTTCACAGTATTCCACCACGTTCCGCCATCCGGAACATCCCAGTAAAAACCCTGCATCATTACTCCGCCACCGGGACCTGCAACAAATTTCCCGTTTAACGGACTGGTATTTCCTGTACTGAAAGGTTTACCGTCATGAGTGGTTACATTGACTGTTTTGTCATGAATCTCAAATTGTTTCGGGGTTTCGCTGATGATTTCGTCATTGTTCTGACATGAGTTCATAAAGCCTAAAGCTAATACTGAAACCAAAAAATGTGTTTTTTTCATACAAAAGGTATTTAATTATTATACTGACAACTAAATTACACTTTTTGCGAAATAAATTTCATAAAATTGAAAATAATTTGCTTTACCAATAAACTTGGTTTGTAAATTGTTATACCATTTTTATTAAAAAACTATAAACTTTTAACTTTTTCAGAACATTTTTTTTATTAATCCATATATTTGCATATTATGGAATACAATACCCAAAGAACCCAGCTTAATATGCCGGAATATGGCAGAATTATCCAACAACTGGTTGAGCGTTGCAAAGAGCTTTCTACAAAAGAAGAAAGAAACGAAATGGCAATGGCGATCATTGATTTTATGGGCCAGAGAAACCCACAATTGCGTGACGAAGAAAATTACAAACATAAACTTTGGGATCATTTATATATTTTGGCTAAACATAATCTGGACATCGATCCTGTTTACCCATTCCCAACCAAAGAAGAGCTTGAGGAAAAACCAAAAAAAATGGAATACCCTAAACTTCAGGGAGATTTTAAATTTTATGGAAAAAGCATTCTTCAATTGATAGAAAAAGCAATAGAACTGGAGCCTGGAGACGAAAAAGAAGCTCTGATCGAGGTAATTGCCAACAATATGAAGAAATCTTATAATGTTTATAATAAAGAACACGTAACCGATGATGTGATTTTCCGTCATCTGAAAGAACTGTCATCCAACAGACTTGATTTAACGAATATTGAATCTCTTGAAAAGAGCAAAATCTATTACGCAACAGCCAACCGTAATAATCTCAACAAGAACAATAATAACAGAAATCAGGGCAATACTAACAATAATTTAAACAAAAGAAGATTTACCAATAACAACAATAATAAGAATAGAAGATAATGAGTGGGACATTTCAAATAAGAGGAGGAAAAAGACTGCAAGGTGAAATCACTCCACAAGGGGCAAAAAATGAAGCTCTCCAAATCTTATGTGCGGTTTTGTTAACTGATGAGGAAGTAAGAATAAAAAATATTCCGGACATTCATGATGTCAACAGGCTGATTGAGATTTTAGGAGATTTCGGGGTAAAAGTAACTAAAAATGCACATGGTGACTTCACTTTTAAAGCCGATGATGTCAATTTCGATTATATTAAATCTAACGAATTTAAAAAAGACGGCGCAAAACTGAGAGGATCGATCATGCTGATGGGGCCGATGCTGGCTCGCTACGGCGAAGCTTATATGCCGACTCCGGGAGGTGACAAAATCGGAAGAAGAAGATTAGACACACACTTCCAGGGATTGGTAGAATTGGGTGCCGAATTTCACTATGACGAAAATGAATATTTCTATTCTTTAAAAGCCAAAGAACTTAACGGAAAATTTATCCTACTTGAAGAAGCATCCGTAACCGGAACTGCCAATATCGTAATGGCTGCAGCTTTAGCAAAAGGAAAAACAAGAATATACAACGCGGCATGTGAGCCCTATCTGCAACAGCTTTGCAAAATGCTGAACAGAATGGGAGCTCAGATTTCAGGAATCGGTTCAAATTTATTGACGATTGAAGGAGTTACTCATTTGAACGGAACAGAACACACCATGCTTCCTGACATGGTAGAAATCGGTTCGTGGATTGGTCTTGCAGCCATGACAAAATCTGAAATCACCATCAAAAATGTCAACTGGAACCAGCTTGGCGTTATTCCAAATACATTCAGAAAACTGGGAATTGAGCTTGAGCAAAGCGGGGACGACATTTACATTCCTTCTCAGGAACATTATAAAATTCAGAAATTTATTGACGGATCTATTCTTACAATTTCAGATGCGCCGTGGCCAGGATTTACACCAGATTTACTTTCTATCATTCTGGTAGTGGCAACTCAGGCAAAAGGAAGCATTCTGGTACATCAGAAAATGTTTGAGTCAAGATTATTTTTCGTTGACAAATTAATTGATATGGGAGCACAAATTATCTTGTGCGATCCACACAGAGCAACCGTTATCGGTTTGAATCAGGAATCACCACTTCGTGGAACCACAATGGTTTCTCCGGACATCCGAGCAGGAAATGCACTTTTGATTGCAGCGCTATCTGCGGAAGGAAAATCAATCATTCACAACATCGAGCAAATCGACAGAGGATATGAAAATATTGATGGAAGACTGAAAGCAATCGGAGCTGATATTGAGAGAATTTAGGTGTAGATTCCATTTAAATCTATAGATTTAATTAAAATAAAAAAGCGTTCGGAATTAATTTTCCGGACGCTTCTATTTTTTCTTAATCTTAATTAAAGACAATTAAAAATAAAAAAAGCGCTCAATAAATTGAACGCCCCTCAAACTATATGGACTTACAGCTTACGAATATTTTCTGCAGGTATAATCAACAGTGGTATTCATGAGTTTATTATTATTCAGGAAAAATTGAAGTTCCTGAGATTCTTCTGCATTTGCTTTGATATGTAATTGAAATGATCCGAAATTTGCCCCGTTCATATACTCCACATTTGCGCTCAGTACTTTATAACAGATTCCCATTTGCTGGTAAATCGCATTTAAAAGATGGTCAAATTTCATTTTCCCATTCAGTTCTACTTCGATGATCAAATCTTTTCTGATCAGGTGTACATTTTTTGGCAAATCCTGCAAATTTGGCGTAATCATAACTAAACAATTTTGTGATGAAACAATACTTTCTGAATTACATTTTTTGAAATATTTGATTATTAATTCCTGACAAAAATATAAAAAAATAATAGTCTACCAAATTAGTAGAGTATTATTTTTTAATTTTAACTAAAAAAGAGAAGATTTACATCTTCTCTTGGTATTTAAAGCTCTTTAATTCTGTCTAATTTCTCTGAAGCAGCAAGTCCGTTTGGATTACAACCTGGTTCGCCTTCCGGAACTTTGAGATTCTTTTTGGTGTAAAATTCTTTCCAAAATGAATTGGTTTTTCCAGTTTTGGGATCAATAAAAGTCATGGGTTCCAATTTAAAAATATGATCTTTTCTGAATGATCTTTCGATAAAATCTGAACAATAGTAAGAATTTTCGTCTAAAATATAATTGAAATTATAGGGTTTCCCCAACATTGAATTTGCATTTTCTATCGCTTTGGGAATAGTATTTTGAAATTCAGGTTTCAGTCTGTAAACAACAATTTTTTGTCCTTCTATTGCCTGATCTCTCAAAAAATCAACTAAATTTTGTTTTTGAGATCCATTTTTTGGTGCTGCATGAAGGACGAAAACTCCATTTTTGTCCTTTTGTAAAATACCTATATGATCGAATGAGGCATTTTTTTGCTTTTGAGTAACATTGTTGATCGCTCCGGAAAGTCCGGATTCCTTCGCTGTCACAAACAGTAAGTCACCATTTTTCAGATCTGAGCCAATCGAATTTCTGCAACCGGAAAATAGAATTAAAACAAATAAGATCAGAAATGTTTGTAAAAAAAAATTACTTTTTAAGATTGTTTTCATAAGTATCGATCCATTCTTCAACAGTCATTTTTTTACTCAGCTCAGCGATTAATTCAAAAGGAATCTCGTCTGTTTTTTTGAAACGAATGCAGGATTTCCCCATATCCAGTTTTCTTTTTGAATATTTTGGAAATTCAGCTACAAACCAATCTAAAAGTTCAGGTTTTGCATAGATCCCCATGTGATACAATGCAATGAAATTTTTCTGTGAAGCCAAACTCATGAAAGGCAACGGAGTACCGGGAGTACAATGATAACCTGCAGGAAAGGTCTCTAAAGGCACATTCCAGCCAACCATTCCGTAACTTACTCCTTTTTTAAAACCTTCCGGTAAATTTTCGGTAATGGTATCAAAAAGCCTTTTAAAAATCTCCTGTCTTTCTTCAGGAAGTTTTGAAATATAATCTTCTACAGATGTTGCAGTAATTTGCATAGTATAACAGTTTTTGGATTTTCAAATTAACAAAATTTAAACTACATAAAAAAGCAGCCATACATTTGTACAGCTGCTAAATAAATAATTCAAAAATAAAGGTTATTTCTTGATTGCTTTTGAAACAGATTCTGTTCCGTCTCTGAAGCTTACTTTTACTAAATACATTCCTTCTTTCAATTCACCTACATGAATTTCTTTAGAGGCATCATCTACTTGTTTTACGATACGACCTGCGACATCATACACAGTCACTGATTTGACATCTTTCGTTTCAGAAATATAGAGTACATCTTTGAAAGGATTCGGATAAACTTTCACTTCTTTTTTAGCAGCAGTTTCAGATGTTGCCAGAGATGACTGTGTAATTGATATATCATCTAAGTACAAACGGTTTCTATCTGCTATAGAATAACAATTGAAGCCAAAGTAATAAATACCTGTTGTAGTAGGTGTGAAATTAATAGTTTCTGTTATTGCAGTCGTATTATTTGTAATATTCGGATAATCAGCAATTGCATTTGTCATAGCAGCAGCATCTGCGCTTGTTCCATATGCAACTTTCATTTTCTCAACATATGTTGTTCCTCCGTTATTTCCGTATTTATAACTAATCGTATATTGAGTTCCTGCCGTCAGATTAATTCCTTGTGTGTAGAACCATGTATTTGCCGCATTAGTACTATGATACAGATAACTTAAAACTTTAGAATTAAACCCATAACCTGCGGGAGAATTAGTTGCCCACATATTTCCTGTTCCTAAATTCTGAACTGTAGTACAATTTGCTAAAGCAGGTACTGTTACACTTTCAAAATCTTGAGTATAAGGAACATTTGTAGAAGTACAGGTTGTTGTAAATGTTGTTGGCGAGGCACTCCAAACACTTTTATCTGTTGCACTACAAACAGACCTTACCCAAGCATAATATGTAGTAGCACTTGCAAGCCCATTCAATGAAGCAGACAAAGTCGTTGATGTTGTAGAATTGGTCGCATTCAAAACCGTAGTAAAAGTAGGAGCTGTATTTGATGTACTATAATACACTTCATATCCGTTTGCAGGTGCTGTTGCAGGAGCCGTCCAACCAATATTTGCCGAATTAATCATGATATTGGATGATGTAACTGCAGTAGGCTCAACACAAGAAGGAATTTCTTGAACTGTAATATCATCTAAATAAACACTTCTAAAGGTACCTCCCAAACCATGTTTAAATGCTAATTGCAAATTAGATCCAGAAGGAATATTAACAGTATATTGTGTCTGAGTAGTAGTCAATGTAATAGCAGAACCAATTGGTGTAAAAGTAGTAGGATCTGCAGCATTCGATAGAGTACCTACCAATACTGTGTAACCCGCTGAACTACCTCTTGCATAAAATCTTACTCGTTTTGTACCACTTGATAGGTTCGTAGTTGGAGGTGAAACCAACATTTGACTTCCCGTATTATCAGATGAATTGTATAAATAATAAGAATTTGGCGAAGAGTAAGGAGAAGTTGTTGTTACATACCCATAACCTGCAGATGATGCGGTCTCTAAATATGACCAGCAGCTTGGAGCATTATTATTTGAAGAAGAACCTGTACTTGTTGTATCGAAATTCTCCGTATATGGGACTGTAAAGATAGAACAAGCTGTAGTGAAGCTCGTTGCGTATGCCCACTCTCCTGTTGTAGCACCACATTTTGATCTTACCCATACATAGTATTTAGTATTAGATACTAATACACCAATTGGCGTTGTAGTTCCAGTAACTCCAGCAACAGAAGGTGCAGTAGTGCTACTTGGCGCAACAGTGGCAGAAGTATAATATACATCATAACTACTTGGTGGCGTTGATGGTGCAGTCCAACTTACAGTGGCAGAAGTTGCAGCAATTGCAGATACTGTAATTGCAGTTGGTGCAACACAAGAACTATATTTATCTGCGGAAATAGCAAACACACTAAGTAATCCAGAACCAGATGTTTTAGTTAAAGCAACACTTGTGATCGTTTTGGATTGATTTGCAGCATTTATTGCCATAGGAATTTGATACATCCTAGGATTTGTACCACCAGCTGGATCGACTACATCAGTATCAATTTTCACTCTACCAATACCTTGTATTGCAAATCCGGTTCCATTATACCAATCTGCAACAGCTAAGTTGGTAAATGATTGAGTGGTACCATCACTAAAATTTACTACTGCACTCAAAACACCAGATCCACCTCCACCAGTAGTCAAGAGATATAAATTATTTGCAGCAGTAGCAGTCGTAAACGAAAGCGTTCCTGTATCACCAGTAGCACTTAATTTTAGAGTATTTTGACCAGTGTAAGGAGCAAGCTGATAAGTAAGTCCTTGCGTCGTAGTTACAGCACCCCAAAACTGACCATTAATTGGAAGTCCAAATGTAAGTACTGGACTTGCAGCTGTAGGTTGATAATCTTTGGACAAATAGGCATTATTTTCCGATGTAGAACTCCCATTGTCTATGGGGATAGTTGTACTTGATGCTGCTGGTCCAACGCCATTTGCAATTGCATCACCATTAAACCCGCCTGATAATGCTACAGGATAATAGTATTGTGCCGATAAACTTGCCGATGAGAGCAATAATCCCAAACTGGCGATTCCAAAAAATCGATTTATTTTCATATCATTAATTTAATATATGCGAAAGTAATAAAAAATCAACTTAAATCAATTTAAAATATTTATTTAATATTAAATTTTCAATATTTAAGAATAAAAACATAATTTTAATTCATTCAAAATATTAACAAAATTTCATTAAAAATAATTTAATTAATTAAATAAAATAAAATTTATGTTAAAATTTTAAATAGAATTTAAAATTCAATAAAATATAACATTCGCAACATAGTTTTCCTTATTAAGAATTTAATCCTATTTTTGTCACACAAATTTTAGTACAATGCCTAATATCTCAAACAGAGCACAACAGATGCCGCCTTCACCGGTAAGAAAACTGGTTCCTTTTGCCTTAAAAGCAAAACAAAGAGGAACGAAAGTATATCATTTAAATATCGGACAGCCAGATATCGAAACTCCGGAAACAGCTTTGAATGCTTTAAAGAACATTGATTTAAAAGTATTGGAATATGCACTTTCAGAAGGAAATATTGAGTACAGAAAAGCATTGACTGAATATTATCATTCGTTGGATTTTACAGACCTTACTCCCGACAACTTCATTGTAACAAACGGAGGATCAGAGGCATTAAACTTCGCAATCTCTACTCTGTGTGATGACGGCGATGAAGTAATCATTCCGGAGCCATATTACGCTAACTACAACGGATTTACAAGCACATTCAATGTAAACGTTGTTGCCGTACCTTCTATAATTGACACAGGATTTGCCTTACCTCCAATCGAAGAATTTGAGAAAAAAATTACTGCAAAAACAAGAGCAATCATTATTTGCAATCCCGGCAATCCCACAGGATATCTTTATACAAGAGAAGAACTTCAGCAATTAGCCAATATTGCTTTAAAATATGACATTGTCATTATTTCAGATGAGGTTTACAGAGAATATGTTTATGACGGAAAACAGCAAATATCCATGTTTGCTTTTCCTGAATTGGCAGAAAACTGTATCATTATCGATTCAGAATCAAAGCGTTATTCTATGTGTGGCGTAAGAATAGGATGTCTGATTACCCGTTCTAAAAAAATTCACGATGCCGCAATGCTTTTTGCACAGGCAAGATTAAGCCCTGTACTTTTAGGACAGATTGCCGCAACCGCTGCTCACCAAAATGACGGAGCTTACATCAGAGCCGTAAGAGAAGAATACACACACAGAAGAAATGTTTTGGTAGATTTACTAAATGCTATTCCAGGAGTAATCTGCCCGAAACCTAAAGGTGCATTCTACTGCGTTGCAGAACTTCCGGTAGACGATACCGAAAAATTTGCTCAATGGCTTCTTGAAAAATATTCTTTAAACAATGAAACCATCATGGTTGCTCCGGCAGGAGGATTTTACAGCAATCCTGAACTAGGAAAAAAACAGGTAAGAATTGCTTACGTCCTTAAAGAGGAAGATCTTAGAAAAAGTGCAGCCATTTTAAAAGATGCACTAGAAAAATATAAACTGGAATTTAATTTCTAAAGTAAAAATGGTGTCAGCAATAAAAAACAACGTTTTGAAAATATTTTTTTCAATGTTTTTATTGCTGACTTTTTTTTCATGCAGCAAAAAAACTTCAGACAATAATTCTTCATCAGGAAATCTGGAAGAAATTACCTTTATTGGATTATCCAACGTTGGTGGCGAACAAGGCAATTACAGAATCATTAAAATAACAAAAGATTCCATACACCTTGAAACAGGGATGAATGCAGGTGAAAAACACAAAGAGTGGCACAAAGCCATCACTCCTAAAACCTGGAAAAATCTGACTTCTTCATTTAAAATCAAAGATTTAAGCCTGATAGAAAGCTCACCAAGCATTCAGCATCTCGACGGTATAGATGAAACTTTTCAGATTAAAACCACAAAAAATTCTCACGTCTTCGTCAATGCTTACAGCGACACTCACTACAGACAATTTGAAGAATTTAAAATTAAACTCGAAAGTATACTTCCTAAACAACATCCGTAGATCTATATTTTTTGCTAAAAACAATTCAAAAACATTTAACTTCTTCTCAATGCAGGAAAATTTTTCTTTAAAAGCTTATAATACTTTTGGTGTAGATGCAAAAGCCAAATACTTTACAGAGGTACATTCGGTGGAAGAATTGATTGAATCTCTCAAACCCTTAAAATCTCAACCTTTACCGCTTCTTTTTTTAGGAGGAGGAAGCAATGTTCTATTTACTCAGGATTTTGACGGATTAGTCGTTCAGCTTAATTTAAAAGGAATTTCAGAAGAAGTAATCAACGAAAATGAAATTCTGGTAACCGCAAAAGCAGGAGAAAACTGGCATGAATTTGTGATATTTTGCTTAAATAAAAACTACGGCGGACTGGAAAATCTGTCGCTCATTCCCGGCAACGTAGGAACTTCACCTATACAAAATATCGGAGCTTACGGAACCGAAATAAAAGATATTTTTGTAAACTGTAAAGTTTTAAATCTTAACACTTTAGAAGTTGAAGAATTTGATCTTAAAAAATGCAGATTCGGCTATAGAGATTCTATTTTTAAGCAGGAAGGGAAAGAAAAATACGTGATTTTGGAAGTCACTTTTAAATTGACAAGAGAAAATCACATCATTAAAACCGAATACGGCGCAATAAAAACCGAACTGGAAAATTTGGGAATTCAAAAACCTACGATTCAGGATATTTCTAAAGCCGTCATCAATATCAGACAAAGCAAATTACCCGACCCAAAAGTTACCGGAAACGCAGGAAGTTTTTTCAAAAATCCAACAATTCCTTCAACTCAATTTGAAGATTTAAAGCGAAAATTTTCAACTATTCAGGGATATCCGAACGGAGATTTCGTGAAAGTTCCCGCAGGCTGGCTGATCGAACAATGCGGCTGGAAAGGAAAACAAATCGGAAACGTTGCTTCACACAAATTACAGTCTTTAGTCATCATCAACGCAACCGGAAACGCAAGCGGAAAAGAAATTTTTGATTTTTCTACGATGATCATTGATTCTGTGAAGGAGAAGTTTGGGATTGAATTGGAGAGGGAGGTGAATATTATTTAAAAAAATCATAATGTCAAAAGATTTAACCGAGAAAGAATTAAAAAAGTTAATTCAAAAGCATATTGATAAAATTGATTTTGTGAGAATTATTCTTGATGATGAATCTTCGATATCCGGTTTTATTGTGAAGTTTTCTGACGATTTTATAATGATTGAAGAAACTTATGATTTCTCAATGAGTGGAATCAAAATTGTGCCTTTCAAAAGACTTAAAAGCATTCGCTATAATAAGTTTAATAAAGTTTCAAAACATATTTATTCTGAAGAAAATCTGATTAAATTCAATTACAAAATAATAGATAACACTTCTTTAAAAAACTTCGAATCACTTTTCAAATCAATAAAAAAACAAAATTTCCATTGCATTGTTGAGAGCTCGAAAAAGGACAAGGATATTTTCTCGATTGGTGAAATTTTAGACCTCAACGAAAAATCAGTAGTTATTAAAAACTATGATGCTACCGGAAAAATAAACAAAAAGCCTCACAAAATTCAATTTAAAAACATAGAATTAATTAATTTTAATGATAATTACTCTAAAGTTTTTAGAAAGTATTTAAAAGAATAACAAAATTTAAAACAAACACACACAAATGAAAATTGCCATCATCGGAGCCGGGAACATGGGCTTATCTTTTTCAAAATCATTCCTGAAATACGAACTGATAAAGCCTGAAAACCTACACCTTATTACAAGAAACGAATCCAAAATTCAAAAAATATCGGAAGAATTTCCAAAATCAAAGATTTCAATTTTTGAAGAGGTTCATGAATTACAGGCAGATTTAGTTATCATTGCCGTAAAACCACAGGATTTTAAAAATGTTGCAGAAAATCTTCATTTCAGGCTAAAAGAGAACCAGATGGTTTTATCGATCATGGCAGGAATCAAGATTGAAAAAATTCAAAAATTATTGAATCATCCTTTAGTGGTGAGAGCAATGCCCAACTCACCCACTCTTCTGGGAATGGGAATTACAGGCTATACTTCTGCAGAAGGAATTTCTTTCAGTCAGCTCATCAATATCGAAAGGCTTTTAAACAGCACCGGAAGATCAGTGTATCTTGAAGACGAAAATCTTTTGGATGGGGTAACAGCTCTTTCCGGAAGCGGACCGGCGTATTTCTACTACATTGTTGATGCCATGATAAAAGCAGGAATGCAAATGGGAATTGATGAAAATCTCTCAAAACTTTTTGTAAAACAAACCATGTTGGGAGCGTATCATTTGATTAACAATTCCGATAAAAACTTAGAAGAACTGATAAAAGATGTTGCATCAAAAGGCGGGACAACCGAGGCAGCCCTGAAAACTTTTGAAGACAACAATTTTAAAGAAATTCTACAAAAAGGAATTTTAAACGCAGAAAAAAGAGCAAAAGAATTGAATGGGTAATAATCAAAATTTTTCAGCGGATAGTTGTCATTCCAGAGGAATCTAAACTGCTTTATTTTTAGTATGTTGAGATTCCTGCGGAATGACAAACTTTACGAAAAATTATTTCCTTAAATATTTCAAACAATCAAGTTAGCAAATCGTCTTTCGATAAAATTCTTCATTAAAAATCCTAAATACACGCCAAAAGTATTTAAAATAATATCGTCTATATCAAAAACTCCAAGTCTTGAAAAATACTGAAGTGCCTCAACAATCACAATAACAGAAACAAAAGTAATAATCAGACTTTTCAAATCTTTCAGCTGAGGGAAAACCCAACCTAAAAATCCGAAAGGAATAAACATTACAACATTTCCAGCAACAATTTTAAAAATATCAAACCAACTTACCGTTTCATGAATAAACCAAAGCGTGGAAACAACAGGCTTTATTCTTACAATATTATCTTCATACTGAAATCTTCCCATCCCAAAAAACATGAGATAGAGCAGAAAAATCGTATAAGGAAAAATGAAAAATTTGTAAAATTTCTTTAACATCATTTGCAAAGTTATTCATTTCAAAAACAGTAAATTTGTGTGTTAAAATAATTTAATGAAATACGTTTTACTTACGCTCATTTCAGCGATGCTTTTGTCCATATCATGGCCCACGTACGGAATTCCGTTTTTTATATTTTTCGCACTTGTTCCGCTTCTGATGATGGAACACGGCGTGTCTAAATTCTCACAGTTCAAAAGAAAAAGTTGGGTCGTTTTCGGACTCTCCTACCTATGTTTCATCATTTGGAACATCGTCACTACAGGTTGGTTATATGGCTCAAAAAACCCTGACGGAAGCCATTCGCTATTGGCAGTTGTTTTTCCGGTTTTGGTCAATTCGTTTTTATATTCATTGGTATTTCAATGTTATCACTGGTATAAAAATGCACAGGGAAGCTATTGGGGGCTGGCTTTTTTTGTAGCGATCTGGATGAGTTTTGAGAAATTTCATTTAAACTGGGAATTCACCTGGCCCTGGCTGAATTTGGGAAATGTTTTTTCAGATTATCCAAAATTAATTCAATGGTATGACACTCTGGGAGCAACAGGAGGAAGCTTCTGGATATTATTGATTAATGTTTTGATATTTTATACCATAAGAGCTTTTGAAGCCGGACGAAAAAGAAAAGACCTCATCAGAAATTCTTCTATTGTAGCATTATTAATCATTGTACCGATGATTATTTCTTTAGTGAAATTTAATAATTTTGATGAAAAACCAATTGGTGAAGTCAATGTTTTAATGCTACAGCCCGCTCTCGATCCTTATGCCGAAAAATATTCAAAAGACAGCATTACCATTGTCAACGAGTTGCTTTCACTTGCCGAACAAAATACAAAAGGTAAAATAGATTATTATATTGCTCCTGAAACAGCAATACCGGGAAGAGGTTCGATTTCAGAAGCTGCCTTTGAAAAAAGCGGACTTCTGAATGACGTGAAAGGATTTTTAGCAAAACATCCGGGCTCTGTTTTCACAACAGGAATTTCATCGCACCGACTTTACAAAAACGCAGAAAATTTACCCAAAGAAGCTTATCAGCTGAATCCTCAATTGTGGGTTGAGAGTTACAATTCTGCGATACAGATTGTTCCCAACCAAAAAGTAGAAGTTTATCACAAAGGGAAACTGGTTCCGGGCGTTGAGATCTTTCCTTACATGAGTGTTTTCAAGCCAATATTGGGCGACGCAATGCTGAATTTAGGCGGAACTGTAGCTTCTCTCGGAACAGATAAAGAACGTGTAGCATTTTCAAATCCTTACAATAAAGGAAAAATCGCTCCGATTATCTGTTATGAAAGTATTTACGGAGAATTTGTAACCGATTATGTAAAAAAAGGAGCCAACTTTTTAGCCATCGTTACCAATGATTCGTGGTGGGGCGTTACGGAAGGGCACAAACAACTTCTATCCTACGCAAAACTAAGAGCAATCGAAACCAGAAGAGAAATTGCCCGATCTGCAAACAGCGGAATTTCTGCCCATATCAACGCCAAAGGCGAAGTTTTGGAAGATACTTTCTATGGCGATCAGACTGCTTTATTTGCTAAAGTTAATCTTTATGATCAAGAAACATTTTATGTAAAAGCCGGAGATCTGCTCACCAGATTTTCGATATTTTCTTTTGGCTTCCTTCTTTTTTATTTTTTAATTAAACGGCTTCAGAATAAATTGCAGAAAAAGAAAGTGTAGCTATTTTAAATTACTAAAAGATGCATTTAAGATAAAAATTTAGAAATCGCTTAATAACGCTCTATCAAACAATTATTAAATCTGGTTTGACTCAAAATAAATTAAAAAGGCAAATTATTATTATAAAAGTTTTGTATAAAATTTGTCTGTCTAAAAAATTATTCGTTATTTTGCAACCTCAAATATTATACAAATAAGAACATCGAGATATGTCAAGAATTTGCCAGATAACAGGAAAGCGTGCAATGGTTGGTAACAACGTTTCCCACGCTAATAACAAAACGAAGCGTCGTTTTGAAATTAACTTATTGGAGAAGAAATTTTACCTTCCAGAGCAAGATAAGCACGTTACTTTAAAAGTATCAGCTCATGGATTGAGAATCATTAACAAGATTGGAATCGAAGAGGCTATCGAAAGAGGCATCAGAGAAGGATTGATTAAAAAGAACTAAATCATGGCAAAAAAAGGAAACAGAGTTCAAGTAATTCTTGAATGTACAGAACACAAAGAAAGCGGTATGCCGGGAATGTCTAGATACATTTCTACAAAAAATAAAAAGAACACTACAGAAAGATTGGAATTGAAAAAATACAATCCGGTTCTTAAAAGATCTACCCTTCACAAAGAAATCAAGTAATTTATAAATATAACTTACCATGGCAAAGAAAGTAGTAGCAACCCTACAGAGCGGACAGTCAAAAAAAATGACTAAAGTCGTGAAAATGGTGAAGTCTTCTAAATCAGAAGCTTACGTTTTCGAAGAAAAAGTAATGAATGCAGACGAAGTTGACGCTTATTTGAAAAAATAATCAGTTACTTTATTTACAATACAGAAACTACTCATATTTTGGGTAGTTTTTTTGTTATCTTTGTGTGTACAAGACAAAGTAAGCTTATAAAAATCAAAATTCTAAGATGAGTTGGTTTAAAAATATTTTTAAAAAAGAAGAAAAAGAAACTTTAGATAAAGGTTTGGAAAAATCAAATCAGGGTTTCTTTGAAAAAATGACCAAAGCCGTAGTCGGCAAAAGCAAAGTAGATGACGAGGTTCTTGACGACCTTGAAGAGATACTTATCGCTTCCGATGTAGGAGCGTCTACCACCATCAAAATCATCCAGAGAATCGAAGAACGTATCGCAAGAGACAAGTACGTCAATACAAGCGAACTTGACCGAATTCTGCGCGAAGAAATCTCGGGATTACTGCTGGAAAATCCACAGGCAAATACAGGAAACATCGACACCTCAAAAAAACCTTATGTTATCATGGTTGTAGGGGTAAATGGTGTTGGGAAAACAACAACAATCGGAAAATTGGCTCATCAGTTTAAAGCTGACGGAAAAAAAGTTGTTTTGGGAGCGGGAGACACATTCCGTGCCGCAGCTGTAGATCAGCTCACGATCTGGAGTGAAAGAGCCGGAGTAACCATTGTAAAGCAGGAAATGGGTTCTGACCCGGCTTCTGTTGCTTTTGATACAGTACAAAGCGCAGTTGCACAAAATGCAGATGTTGTCATTATTGATACCGCAGGAAGGCTTCACAATAAAATCAATTTGATGAATGAGCTTTCTAAAATTAAAAGAGTGATGCAGAAAGTAATTCCTGATGCTCCTCACGAAATTTTGTTGGTATTGGATGGTTCAACCGGACAAAATGCTTTCGAACAAGCAAAACAGTTTACAGCTGCGACCGAAGTCAATGCTTTGGCAGTAACAAAATTAGACGGAACCGCAAAAGGTGGTGTAGTAATCGGAATCTCTGATCAGTTTCAGATTCCTGTGAAATATATAGGCGTTGGTGAGAAGATGCAGGATTTGCAATTATTTAATGGTACGGAGTTTGTAGATTCATTTTTCAAGAAGAGATAACTAATCTTTATTTCTTAAAAAATAAACCAAATTATTAACGTTAAAAAATTAAAACTATGGGATTCATTACATGGATTATTTTCGGTCTGATAGCAGGAGCTCTTGCTAAATTAATTATGCCAGGAAAACAAGGTGGTGGTTGGCTTATCACTATTATTTTAGGAATTGTAGGTGCTTTTGTAGGCGGTCTTATCGGCGTCTATGTTTTACATTGGGGAGATGTAGATTCCTTCTGGAATTTTAAAAGCTGGTTTCTCGCTATCGGTGGTGCAGTACTGGTTATCTGGCTTTATGAAATGCTAACCAAAAAGAACTAAAAATTTCACATAATAAAAAATCCGGATTTGAAAATTTCAAATCCGGATTTTTTATGAACAATATAATTTAGTTGATTTTAATCTGATAAGGCATTTCCATTTTTACTTCAGACTTCAGCTTTTGATCTGTAATCTGTTGGAAAATCTCATAATTTGCTTTACCAATTTTATTTTTAATTACTCTTGCAGAAATATCGTCTTCATTTAAATCTTCAAAAATCTGCTCGAATGCTGTCTTTTTCTTAGGATAAGAAGAAACCTTGTAAGATTTTAAACCTGCTTTTTGTGCGGCAAATTTTACAGCATCTTCAAGACTTCCCAGCTCATCTACTAAACCGATTTGTTTTGCACGGGTTCCACTCCACACTCTGCCTCCACCGATCGCATCAATATCTTCAAAAGATTTTTTTCTGTTTTGAGTCACAAAGTGTACAAATCTTTTATAGGTACCTTCTACACTTCTGGTCATCAAATTTACTCCGTAAGGCGTTAATCCATTTAATGAAGAATAATATGCTGCATTAGCATTCGTTGCAACAATATCAGAACGTACGCCGTTTCTGTTTGCCAATTCTTTGAAATACGGCAATACACCAAAAACCCCGATAGATCCTGTAAGTGTATTGGGTTCAGAATAAATTTTATCAGCAGCCATTGCAATATAATAACCGCCGGAAGCAGCATAATCGCCGAAAGAAACAACCAAAGGTTTTTTCTTTTTTAATTGCTGAAGTTCAAATAAAATCTCGTCTGAAGCATTTGCACTTCCTCCGGGAGAATTAATTCTTAAAACTACAGCTTTTACCTTTTTATCATCCTGCAGATCTTTGATATATTCTATATATTTATCAGAATAAATTTCGCTGTACTCATCACCATTGTTGATAGAACCTGAAGCATAAAGTACCGCTACTTTCTCTCCGGCTTTGTCATCGTCGGTAAAAGAATCGATATATTTCGTCAGAGAAATTTTGTTTAATTTATCATCTTCCTTTAGACTAAGTTTGGTTCTAATCATCTGATCATATTCAGTTTTCTGAATAAGTTTATCAGCAAGCTTGTATTGCAAACTCTGATCTGGGATCATTCCGTACAGACTGTCAACTACAGTTTTAAACTGAGCAGCATCCATTTTTCTTGATGATGCTATTTTAGAAGCAGTATTACCCCAGATATCATTCAAAAGCGTGCTCAACTGCTCTTTGTTTTCAGGGGAAATATCATTTCTTAGAAATGGCTCAACCGCAGATTTGAACTTTCCGTGTCGGATCACCTCAATACCAATTCCGTATTTTTCAGCAAAGTCTTTAAAGAAAGTCACTTCTGTTGAAAGACCTTTCAACTCAATTCCGCCAGATGGATTAAGATAATACTGATCTGCAACAGATCCTAAATAATAAGAAGACTGGGAAACCGTATTGCCATAAGCATAAACAAATTTTCCACTCTTTTTAAAATCCTGAATTGCCGCCCTTAAATCGTCAATTTGTGTAATTCCGGCATTCAGATTATCAACCTCAATGCTGATACCTTTAATATTATCATCTGTTTTGGCCTTTCTCACTGCCTTCAAAACATCATATATAAGCACACTTGTATTTTTTTCGCTCATACTAAAAATACTTTGCTGATCTTCTGTAGGACTGTCAATAATATCTGTTTTAAGGTTAATTGTCAAAACAGAATTCTTTTTTACACTCACAGATTTTTCATTACTCATTGATCCAAATGCAATCATTATAATAAAAAAGAAGAAAAACACAACACACAATATCGCAATTGCGACTATATTTGCCAATACATTTTTAAAGAAACTCTTCATAAATAATCATTTTTCAATATGTCGCAGCATAAGGTAGTTTTGTTACTGGGAAGTAACATTGGTAATAAAAAAAATAACATCGATACCGCATTGGAAAAGCTAAAAGAAGTAGGTGAAATATTAAAAAACAGTGAATATTTAACATCTGAGCCTGTAGAATTTGTAAGTTCAAATAATTTTTGTAATATTGCATCAATAATATTTACGCATCTCTCACCAATTCAGCTTTTGAATTTTATAAAAAAAACTGAAATTGAAATGGGGAGGAGTAATGATTCAAAGATATCGGGAAGCTATACAGATAGAATTATAGATATTGATATTGTTACGTATGATGCGATAAAGTTCAATTCAGAAAGATTAGAGATCCCTCATAAAAAACATCTTTTTGAAAGAGATTTTTCCAGAATATTATTAAAAGATTTTATTTAATCAAAAAAACATAAAACATATTGTATGAAATTAGGTTTATTCTTATTGGCCACTTTGCCTATTGCAACTTATGCTCAAGACAGTATTGCGGTTAATACTTCAGACCAGTATCCCAATACTTTTTCTTCTGGTTCTGCAAATATTCAAAAATTTGACAACAAAGCAAGACGATTCAACGATTGGTCCGTATCAATTGGTGGAGGTCCCGCTTTTATGACCTTTGCAGACGTGAAATCTTTTTACGGAGATAAAATCAATTGGGGTTGGAATGCTTACGCAAGCATTGATAAACAAATCTCACATACTTTTGGTGTGAGTTTGCAATACCAGATGGGGGAAACCAATCAACAAGCCCAACTTCCAGCAAATCCTAAAGCGGGTGTTGCTAATGCTTGGACGAAATTCCATCAGGTATCAATATTGGGAGACATTAACTTTTCAAATCTTTTGAGAAGAGTTGATAACAAATCACCTTTCAGATGGGCTCTTCACGGGTACTTGGGAGGAGGATTCCAAGGTTACGAAACCGAATTAATTGATAATGACATATCTCAATGGCAGACAAACCCACCCAATTTTCCAATCATGGTGGATCAGAAATTAGGGATTGCATCATTTTTCATGCAGGCCGGAGTTGGTTTAAAATATAATGTATCCAGAC
Organism: Chryseobacterium sp. DT-167; assembly: GCF_058310155.1. Taxonomy (NCBI): domain Bacteria; kingdom Pseudomonadati; phylum Bacteroidota; class Flavobacteriia; order Flavobacteriales; family Weeksellaceae; genus Chryseobacterium; species Chryseobacterium sp. DT-167. The sequence goes on from NZ_JBZEEQ010000004.1 coordinate 98,495, forward strand.
TGATTGACGTAGAGGCAAGAGTAATGTATATCAACAGCTTCGATGAAGAATTCGATGGCGGTGGCGGTGTACGAGAAGTTGAAGGATCAAATGGATACAGACTTAATTATAATCTGATCAATGATTCTTATTCTGATGCAATGATGGCTTTCAACTTAGGATTATCATTCAAGTTAGGAAAACATCAGTCCCATTTAGCATGGCACGACCCATTACAGGAGGTTTATTACAAAACTCATCTTCTTGAAAACACTGCAAGTGATCTTGTAGTCTGTACTCAGGGTGACAATGACAATGACGGAGTTTGTGACGACTGGGACAGAGAGCTGAATACTCCTTCCGGAGCAAGAGTTGACGGTTCAGGTGTCGCTTTGGATATGGATCTTGACGGTGTTATTGATTTATATGACAAGTGTGTTACTGTTGCGGGAGTTGCAGATAACAGTGGTTGTCCTAAATAATCACGATCAAAAAATAAACAAATCATTTAATTAACTAAATAAAAAAAATACACTATGAAATTAAGTTTAGCAATTGTTGCATTTGCCTTAGCAGTTCCTACTGTGGCGTTTGCACAAGATTCAATAGCGGTAGTTTCAAATGAAGGATATCCAAATACATTCTCATCAGGATCTGCTAACGTATCCCCATTTACACAAAAATCTAAAAGATTCAACGATTGGGCCATCTCATTTGGAGCAGGAATACCTTTAGTGCAGTCAGCAGATTTAACATCAATAAAAAATGGTAACGGAAAAAATCTAATCGGTTATTCTGCTTATGTAAGTGTTGATAAAGCGATCACACATGCTTTTGGAATTAATTTGCAGTATGACAGAGGAGAAACAAGACAAGGTTGGTTCAACACTAAAGATGCTGCTGTTGCAGGACAAGAAGGAGCAAGAACTCAATATGATGCAATCTCAATCTTAGGAGATATTAATTTCTCAAATCTTTTAAGAAGAGTTGACAACAAATCTACCTTCAGATGGGCACTTCACGGTTATGCAGGTGTTGGTACACTGGCTTACAGAGCATATCTAAAAGATGCTGCGGGTCAGAGACTGATGACTGAAGTGAAGCCTTTCAAATTTGGTTCTTTCTTCGGTCAGGCCGGAGCAGGACTTAAATTTAAAGTAAACAGAAGAATCGATCTTGAAACAAGATTAATGTATGTTTACACAGGTGATGATGAATTTGATGGTGGTGGTGCACAGTATAGCAACATAAACAGAAGAGAAGACCAGATTTCTGACAATTTCTTCAATGCTACTGTAGGTTTATCTTTAAAATTAGGAAAACACGAATCTCACTTAATGTGGCATGATCCATTACAGGAAATCTATTACAAATTAGATGTTTTGGCTAACAAAAATCAGGATATCGAAGTTTGTAAAAAAGGTGATGCAGATAACGACGGAGTTTGCGACGATTGGGACAGACAACTTGATACTCCTGCAGGTGCAAGAGTTGACGGTGCAGGTGTAGCTCTTGATGCAGACTTAGATGGTGTAATTGATCTTTACGATAAATGTGTAACAGTTCCAGGACCAGTTGAAAATGATGGTTGTCCTCTTACTCCTACTACACCTACAGGTCCTGTAAAAGAAGAGATAACAAATATGGAAGGAATTGAATTTGATTTGAATTCAGACAGAATCTTACCTTCAAACACACCGATCCTTAACAATGCTGTAAGTTATATCAATTCTTCAAACGGTGCTTACACTGTAATTGGAGCAACTGATACAAGAGCTTCTGATGAGTATAATCAAAAACTATCTGAAAGAAGAGCAAACAGTGTGAAAAACTATTTAATCAAAAATGGTGTAGATTCCTCTAAGATCAATGCTGTAGGTAGAGGTGAAAAAGACCTTAAATACCCAGAGTGTGAGCCTGCTACTAAATGTCCTGAATGGAAAAACAGAGCAAACAGAAGAGTATATTTCGAAGCTAAATAATAAACTTCTTACATATTTTAAAGGTCACGCAATGCGTGACTTTTTTTGTTAAATTAGTTTCTCTATTTTTACACTATGATTTCGTCACACGATTTTCAGGAGCTAAAAAGCAAAACCCTTAAACATTTTTGGGGTTATGACACCTTTAGAGATTCTCAAGGTGATATTATTGACTCTGTAATCATCGGAAAAGACACTTTGGTATTGTTACCAACCGGTGCAGGAAAATCACTTTGCTATCAGCTTCCCGCCTTACTTAGAGAGGGAGTATGTCTTGTAATCTCCCCTTTATTGGCGTTAATGAAAGATCAGGTCAATCAATTAAAATTCAGAGGAATTGAAGCTGAATATCTTTCTTCTGAACTTGATGATTTTGATGCAGAAGTTATTTACAACCGCTGTAAAGACGGATTAACCAAATTACTCTATGTTTCCCCGGAAAGATTGACAAATTTTCAGTTTATTCAGCAGATTGAAGAGATACAATTATCGTTCATCGCAGTGGATGAAGCACACTGTATTTCAGAATGGGGTCAAGATTTCAGACCGAGCTACCAAAATATAAAAGATTTCAGAAAAAACAATCCTGAGATTGCCTGTCTGGCCTTGACGGCAACTGCAACACCGAAAGTTTTAGAAGAAATCAAAAATAAGCTTGAGTTAAAAAAGCCGAACGTTTTCCAGAAAAGCTTTAAAAGAGATAATATTAAAATTTTTTCAGAAGAAGTTTCTGACAAATATCAGCGGATTTTTAATATTTTAAAATACGCCAAAGAATCCGGAATCATCTATGTAAGGACGCGAAAGGATGCAGAACTACTTACCGAATTTCTTCACAGAAATAAAATTACCCATGTAGATTATTTCCATGCAGGTTTAACGACAAAGGAAAAAAACGAAAGACAGAATTTCTGGAACAACAGTGATCAGAACGTATTGATTTCCACCAACGCATTCGGAATGGGAATCGACAAAGACAATGTGCGATTCGTTATTCACTTCTCCCCTTCTCAGTCGATTGAAAATTATTATCAGGAAATCGGGCGTGCCGGAAGAGACGGGAAAAAAAGTTTTGCATTCATGCTCTGGAATCAGCAGGAAGTTTTAAATTTTGATCAGATTTTGCGAAATCAAATTCCCAATAAAGCTGAATTTCTGAAGATCATTTCTTATCTATATTCAAAATTTCAGGTGGCAGAATTTGAGCTTCCTGAAAAAGTTTTTCAATTAAATATTTCCGGAATTCAAAATTTCACAAAATTATCGACAGCAAAAATTAAAAATGTTTTAAATTTTCTTCATACCCAGGAAATCATCTATTATAATAGCAACAAAAGCTTGTCATCGCTGGAACTTTTGATCAAAGCAGATGAAATAGATCAGATTCCTCAAAAAGATGCTTATTTTATTGAGCTTCTTCTGCGTTCAGTTTCAGGAATTACTACACACAAAGTAATGTTCAGCGAACAAAAAGTGAGTGATAAAATCGGCGTAAGCATCCATTTAATTAAAGAGAGATTAAAAGAATTACAGCAGAAAAATTATCTCGAATATATTGACGGAGCTTTAGCGAGTGTCAAATTCCTAAAACCAAGAGATGAACGAGTAACGACCAGCATCTACTGGAAGCTGTTTGAGCAGATTCAGAAAAACAAGATTCAGAAGTGGGAAGAAATGAAATTCTATATCGAAGATTCCACATACTGCAAAATGAAACTGATTCTTGCGTATTTTGGGGAGAAAAATTCAAAAAACTGCGGTCAATGTACCGTTTGTGAAAAAAATAAAAAATCTATTTTTGGGAAAAACATATCTTCAGAAATTGTTAATTTATTAGCTGAAAAACCAGCAACCATTGAAGAACTTTCAATTCAGTTAAATTTTCATGATAAAGAAGATATTTTAGAAAACCTCATCTTTTTACTTGATTCAGGAAAGGTAAAAATGCTGAACTTTAGAACTTACGCATTGAAATAAGCAATAAGCAATAAGCAAAACTAAAAGACTTTTCCATTTACAACCTTTTAATTTTTTAAATAAATCAAAGAAAATTATCTTTGCAAAATGAAATCATTGAAAGTCGTTTTTTTTGGTACGCCGGAGTTTGCAAAGACCGCTTTGGCTGCCATTCATCAATCACATCATGAAGTTGTAGGTGTCGTTACTGTTGCTGATAAAGCAAGCGGACGCGGACAAAAGATCAATCAGTCTGCTGTGAAAGTTTATGCTGTTGAAAACAATCTTCATGTTTTACAGCCGGAAAAACTCAGAAATCCCGAATTTTTAGAAGAAATACAAAGTTTAAACGCTGATGTTTTCGTTGTCGTTGCCTTCAGAATGATGCCGAAAATTTTGTTTGAAATGCCAGCAATCGGGACTTTTAACCTTCATGCTTCTTTACTCCCTGATTATCGTGGTGCTGCACCTATTAATTATGCTGTAATAAACGGTGAGGAAAAAACAGGAGCAACAACATTTTTCATTAATGAAAAAATTGACGAAGGAAATATTCTTTTACAGGAAGAAATTCAAATTTTACCCGACGAAAACGCAGGAAGTCTTCACGACAGACTGATGGAAATGGGCGCAAAATTAATTGTAAAAACTCTGGACGGCTTATCTGAAAACTCTATCACAGAAAAACCACAGCCGCAAGTTGAACATCCGAAAAATGCCTTTAAAATATTTAAAGAAGACACCAGAATTGACTTTAATAAATCATCAAAAGAAGTTCACCAGTTCATTTTAGGAATGTCACCTTATCCGACAGCTTTCACGACTTTAAAAATTGGAGAAGAAGAAAAAGGGCTGAAAATTTACGGTGGAAAATTTGAAATTTCTGATCACGGAAAAACTTCGGGCACTTTAGATATTTCAAAAAACGAATTTAAAATTTACACAAAGGACGGAGTTTACTTTCCTCTCGAATTGCAGTTAGAAGGAAAGAAAAGAATGAACGTAAAAGATTTTTTAAACGGATTTAGAAATTTTGACGAAATAAAAATGGCTTGATTAACTCAAGCCATTTTTTTATATATTAATTCATCACAAGTGACGATTCACCTTTAAAGCTGAACCATCTCTGTTACTTCAACATCATAACCGCCAACTTGTGGCTTTACATTAGGATTTTGAGTAATTACTTTAAATTTATTGATTCCTAAATTCTTTAAAATCTGCGTTCCGATACCGTAATCTCTGTAGTTGAAAGCAGCTGTAGGATGCTTTTGCTGACCGTCCTGATAATTTAAAAACTGTTGCAATTTTCTTAATGTATTTTCAGAATTGGAAACGTTATTAATGAAAATAATCGCTCCTTTGCCTGCTTCATTAATCATATTGGTCACTTTTTCCAACTGCGGTTTTTCACCATTATTCAGTCTTGTTAGTACATCGAAATACGAATCCGAAGATTGTACTCTTACCAAAACAGGCTCGTCAACCGTCCAAGATCCTTTGGTTAATGCGAAATGAATCTGATCGTTAGACGTTTCTCTGAAAGCTAAGAAATGAAAATCACCATATGCCGTTTTCACATCTCTTTCTTCAATTCTGTCGATAAGATTTCCTTTTTTAAGCTGATAGTGAATCAGATCTTCAATCGAAATAATTTTCATATTGTGTTTCTGAGCAAACGCATACAGTTCCGGTAGACGAGACATGCTTCCGTCTTCATTCATGATTTCACAAATAACACCCCCTTCTTTCAAACCTGCAAGACAGGTAAGATCAATGGCAGCTTCTGTATGTCCGGCTCTTTTTAAAACGCCACCTTTCTTTGCACGAAGCGGGAAAATATGACCGGGACGCATGAAATCTGTAGGTCTTGATTTTTCGTCCATCAAAGCCAAAATTGTTTTAGCTCTGTCACCTGCAGAAATTCCGGTAGAAGTTCCGTCACCCAAAAGATCAACAGATACGGTAAACGCAGTTTCTTTAGGGTCGCTGCTTCTGCTTACCATGATGTCTAAACCAAGCTCGTCACATCTCTTTTCAGGAAGCGGCATACAGATTAGTCCTCTTCCGTGGAAAGCCATAAAATTAATAAGTTCAGGAGTTGTTAATTCGGCAGCACATAGGAAATCTCCTTCGTTTTCTCTGTCTTCATCGTCTACCACTATGATTATTTTACCATTTTTAAGGTCTTCAATAGCCTCCGGAATAGTATTTAATTTAATATCAGACATTTTTACTTTAAATTTTCGCAAAGATACTCATAAAAATAAGCATCAACAATTAATATGAATGGTTTATTAGGCTTCGGATAATGAGTCTGCAGCTCTTTTAATGAGTTCGTACGATTGTAATCTTTTCTGGTGATCATAAATATGTGAATTGATCATCAACTCGTCAACCTGATATTTTTCCTGAAAGTTTTTTAGCTGTTGGGCAATTTCAGATTGATTTCCTATAAAACTAAATTTCAGTTTCTGTAAAACCATCGATTTTTCCACGGGTGACCAGATATCATCCATATTTTCAACTGGTGCTGGAAAAGGTTTTCTGTCGTTTCTTATAATGTTGATAAATGCCTGAAACAAAGTCGTGGAAAGCAAATGGGCCTCTTCAGAAGTTTCTGCCGCTACTCCATTCACGCAGGCAATAATATAAGGTTTGTCCAAATATTTTGAAGGCTCAAAATGTTCTCTGTAAATTTTAAAAGCCATTTCCATTTGCTCCGGAGCGAAATGTCCGGCAAAAGCGTATGGAAGACCAAGCTCTGCTGCCAACCAAGCACTGTCTGTACTTGAACCCAATATATACATCGGAATATCTAATCCTTCACCGGGAATCGCACGGACCAAAGCATCAGAATTTTCTTTAGAAAAATAAGTCTGCAATTCTAAAATCTGTCTTGGGAATTGCTCGTTGATGATCGCAGGATTTCTTCCCAAAGCTTTCGCCGTCAAACCATCCGTTCCGGGAGCTCTTCCCAAACCAAGATCAATTCTTCCTGGGAAAAGAGATTCAAGAGTTCCAAATTGTTCGGCAATCACCAATGAGCTGTGATTGGGAAGCATAATCCCTCCCGAACCGACTCTTATTTTTTTTGTTCCGTTGGCAATAAAACCGATCAGGACTGATGTTGCAGAACTGGCAATGCTTTCCATATTATGATGCTCGGCAAGCCAGAATCTTTTATAGTTTAAATTTTCAGCAAAGTTTGCCAAAGACAAGCTGTCCTGAAAAGTATCGTAAATCGTTTTTCCCTGCTTTACGGGAGCGAGGTCTAAAACAGATATTTCAAAATATTTCATTTATAATTAATTTGAAATACAAATTTAAAGTTAATAAATCGCATTAGTTACTTTTTGTAATTGATGGAATTGATTGATGTGTTGTAGGAAAAACTATTGAGTATTTAATGACAATTTGATCTGAACATATTTAATTGTAACTTACAAGTAATAATTTAGAATAGATAAAATGAACAGATATCCTCCAAAAGAAGTAATAAAAATTTTAAGAAATGAATCAGGTTTCCAATGTTCTATATCTAATTGTGAAATTCCTTATTTAGAATATCATCATTTTGATCCTCCGTGGCATACTGAAAATCATCATAATCCCGAAGGAATGATTGCCCTATGTCCTATACATCATAGACAGGCAGACGTTAAAACCTGGACTAATGGACAATTAAAAAATTTTAAGAAACACAATCAAAATATAAATTCATCAAATATTGTATCAGGTAAATTCAATTACCTACGTAATAATATCTTAATGTATGCTGGAGGAAACTATTATTATAACAATTTAAAAGCAGAAATATGTTTAGGAAAATACCCTTTAATATGGTTTGAGAAGGATGAAAACAATATGAAGCTTTTAAATATTCTTCTTTTTGATAGATTGGGTAAGATATTTTTTAATCTTGAAAATAATTCATGGAAAATTAAAGATGATATAAAGGACATAGATTGTCCTCCTAATGGTAGAAGCTTAAGAGTTGACTTTATTAATGGCAATTATGTGAAAATCGAATTTAAAGAGTTAGAAAATGTCAATGATTTAAGAAAAAATATTTCTCAAAATTTGATATCTAATTTTGAACAAAAACTGCCAATCACATTACTAAAGGTTAATTTAAAGCTAGTAGAATTTAATATAAATTTTCAAGCGAATAAAATGTTATTCGGAAACAATATAATGACAGATTGCTTATTCAGTGAAAATAATGTTGGGATACAATATGGAACATAATTTTTGTTCAATCTGTTACCAATATCGGTGTAAAATCCTACTTCCCTTTCTCCTTCAAAAAATTAAAATGATTAATCAAAATCCTAATTTCATTAAAATCAAAATCGTTGGGTAGCGCAGTTTTCCATTCGTTTAGAGTTTCTTTTGGATCGTTTTTAAAAGCCTTTTCGAAAGTTTTTATTTTATCTGAAGTAATCACTCTCGACAAATCAAGCAAACCTTGCTCGGCAAATCTTGCCAAATGTCCCAAAACAGTCTCTTTTACCAAACCTCTTTCCAAAGCAATTTCTGAAATGGTTTTTCCTTGTTCAAACAACTGGAAAGTCAGAACCTGAGAAGGGACCTTCGCAATTTTCATGCTGACTTCTTTATCGTTTTTTTCGTCTAAAAGTTTCGTTTCCAGAAGATGAGCGGTTTTCAGACCATTCAGATAATCTTCAATATCTTCGAGCCAGCTTCTGAGTTCTTCATTGTAATTTTTCAGACCTTTTACTCCTTTTATTTCAGAATAAAATTCTTTTAACGGACTGAAAATTTTGTCTTTCACTTCACTGAAAAAGAAATTGACAGCGCCTTTGGTTTTACTTTCAATCTCGCTCCATTCCTCCGTTTTATTGATGAAATTATTGACCTTCTGGAAAATGATCCGCTCCAGTTTTTCAAAAATTTTACCCAGATTAACAACGTCACGTTTCAATTGAAGATACAACTGTTTGGATTTTACATGGTCAATGCTTTTTGTGGTGATTGAAAGGTTATTCCACAACTCCACTTCTTTTAAAAGCCATTGAGAATCGACAGAACGAAGCACTTTTCTGATGCTGTAGTCATACTTTTCTCTATTCAAAATTTCCTCAACATTGTCGTTGGCAAAAGTATCACCCTGAAACTGAAGAATTCTGTTGTCTTTAAAAATAACTTCGGGAGTAATTTTAGATTTTAAAACAATACCTTCCAAAGTACGGCAACGCGATAATGCCACATAAACTTGACCTGCGGTAAAACTTTTTCCGGCATCGATGATTACTTTATCAAAAGTCAAACCCTGACTTTTATGAATTGTCACCGCCCAAGCCAATTTAATCGGAAACTGCTCAAAGCTCCCTAAAACTTCTTCTTTAATATTTTTTTCGACGTCTAATGAATATTTTTTCTGTTCCCAGACCTCTCTTTTTACGGTTATTTCTCGCTCGCTGCCGTCTAAAATTACTTTTATTTCATTTTCGTCTAAAGCAGAAATCTCACCTAATTTTCCGTTAAAATATTTTTTCTCGCCGGAAATATCGTTTCTGATAAACATTACCTGAGCTCCAATTTTTAATTCTAAAAACTGCTCGTTCGGAAATTGATTTTCTTTAAACTCACCAAAAAGTTTTGCTTCAAAAGTTGACGGATCGACTTTTATTTCAGCCAATTTCTGCTGATTGATATCGTCTGCCAATTTGTTGTGTGAACAGAGATAAATGTAAGAATCTTCACCTGCATTAAAATCCGGATCAAATCTTTCATTTAAATGCTCAAAATCGATATTTGCAACGTCACCATCACGGATCGCATTGAGAATTTCAAGAAACTCTTCATCCGTCTGACGGTAAACTTTCGTCAGTTCAATCGTTAACAAAGGAATATCTTTTATCGCAAGACTGTCAAAAAAGAAAGGAGATTGGTAGAACATTTTAAGAATATGCTCATCTCTCACCACCGGCGGAAGCTGATATAAATCTCCGATGAATAACATCTGTACACCGCCAAAACGCTGGTTGTTTCTCCGGATAAACCGCAGCGAAAAATCCATCATATCCAAAACATCGGCACGCAACATTGAAACCTCATCAATAATCAGAACCTCAACCTCGCGTAAAAGCTTGAGCTTATCTTTTCTGTATTTAAAATGTTGTTGAAGGTCTGCAATATTATTACCCAAACTCCCGTCAATTCTATCTGTTGTCGGTAAAAAAGTACGCAAGGGCAACCCAAACATGGAATGAATGGTTACTCCACCAGCATTGATTGCAGCAATTCCTGTAGGCGCTACGACAATGTGTTTCTTTCTGGTTTTTTTTACAAATTCGTTTAGGAATGTTGTTTTTCCCGTTCCTGCTTTTCCGGTAAGAAAAACGCTTCGGTTGGTATGTTCTATTAAGTCAAAAAAATGATTATTCATCACTGCGAAATTACGAAAAATGAAAATAAGGAACGAAATTTGATAGCCTTAAAAAAATAAAAATCTACCTATGAAAAACTGGTTAATCAAAATCCCTATACTTGTATTGTTTGCAAGTCTTACGATTTTTTCGTGCAAATCTGCACAAAATAATGATCCAGCGGAAATGCCTAAAGATATTTCAGAAAGACCCGCAGATGAGAGTTCTCAAAAATATGATGAAGCGCAATTAGATAAATTAAAAGCGTCTATAGAATCAATGGTTACTAAAGAAAAATGTACAAATGCTGCAGACTGGGCTTTTTCTCCGTTGGGAACAAAAGCTTGTGGCGGACCGGTTTCATATATTGCTTATCCAAAGAAAAATGAAGCAACCATTCTTCCTAAAATTGAAGAATACACCCAAAAGATGTCTGAATTTAACAAGAAATACAACATTACCTCAGACTGTATGATGGCTGCTGAACCAACCGGCATAAAATGTCAGGCTGAAAAAGCAGTTTTGATCTATCCGTAATTAAATCAATTTTAAATATAATAAAAGCTCTGACTAAAATTTAGTTCAGAGCTTTTATGTTTTTATAAGATTCAATAAATTAATCTTTATACCAAGAAGAATATTTCACGTAATTATTTGCAATTCTGTTTACTTCTCCTTCAAGTAAATCAGCAGAAATATCTTTTATTTTTCTAGCCGGAACTCCTCCCCAAACCTCTCCGGATTTTATATGGGTTCCCTGAGTAACTACAGAACCTGCACCAACGATAGAATTCTCCTCAACCAGACAGTCGTCCATCACAATAGAACCCATTCCGATTAAAACATTATCCTTAATTCTGCATCCGTGAACGATAGCGTTGTGACCAATTGAAACATTATTCCCTATTTCTAAAGGAAACTTTTCGTAGGTGCAATGCAGCATGGCATTGTCCTGTACATTTACCTTATCTCCCATTTTGATGTAATTCACATCACCTCTTATCACCGCATTATACCAAATACTGCAATCTTTTCCCATCACCACATCTCCAATAATCGTTGCGGTTTCTGCCAAAAAAGTATTCTCTCCGATTTGCGGGGTTTTTCCTAAAAGTTCTTTTACAAGTGCCATATTTTTATTTTGAAATTGATATTGAGCCAATTAAAAATTAAACCTTAAATCACGAATTGTAAATTACAGTGATAGCAAAAATCTAACTCTCAATCTCCGGCTTCTAACTTCTAAATCCGTATTTTTGTATCTCAAATTTAAAGAAAAAATGCATACTATTCTTATAGAGCCGACAGAAAACCCGAAAGTGATGAAATTTGTAGCTGATTACAATTTGATTCCTGGGTCTTTAGAGTTGGACAGAAATTCAGATATATCAGAAATTCCTTTAGCACAGGAACTTTTCAACTATCCTTTTGTAGAAAGAATTTTCGTCACTGCCAATTTTGTTGCGGTTGCAAAACAGGATACCGTAGAGTGGGAACACATTGCTGAAAACCTGAAAAATGTAATTGAGGACGAGCTTTTAGCCAACCCAAGAATTTACCTTCAGAAGAAAAAAGAAATGGTTCAGATCTATGCGGAGATGACACCAAATCCTAATGTGATGAAGTTTGTTTCAAGCAAAATTCTGATGGAAGGTTTTGTAGAAGTAAAATCAAGAGAAACTTCGGAAGGAGTTCCTTTGGCTCAGGCAATTTTTAAAGATTTTGATTTTGCTAAGGAAGTTTTTATTTCAGATAATTTCGTTGCAGTAACAAGAGACAATTCAGTGGAATGGCATCAGGTAATGATGGCGGTTCGTGGTTTTATCGCTGAATACCTTCAAAGTGGTGGCGAAATTTCAAATATTGTCGCTCAGAAACACGAAAGTCCGGTTGAGAATATCATCAACAGAGATTATACAGACAATGAACAGAAAATTTCTGATATTTTAAATGAATATGTAGCTCCTGCAGTAGAAAACGATGGTGGAAAAATTTCATTAATAGAATATGATGAAGCCAACAAAACTGCAAAAATGCTTTTACAAGGCGCCTGTTCGGGATGCCCAAGTTCTACTGCGACATTAAAAGGTGGAATTGAAAATATTCTAAAACAATTTGTTCCGGATCTAGTTGAACATGTGGAAGCCGTAAACGGATAAACATAAGCAATAAATAATGAGTGAGAGCTAGTATTTTCTATATTGCTTATCACTCATTATCAATTACTCATTACATATATTATATGAAAGGAATATTATTAGTCAATCTCGGTTCTCCAAGATCAACCTCTGTACCCGATGTCAGAGAATATCTTGATGAATTTCTGATGGACGAAAAGGTGATTGATTACCGATGGTTTTTCCGTGCACTTTTGGTTCAGGGAATTATTTTAAATACAAGACCTGCGAAATCTGCCGAAGCCTACAAAACAGTCTGGACAGATGAAGGTTCGCCTTTGATCGTCATCACTCAGAAAATTCAGAAAAAACTTCAAAAATTGGTCGATGTTCCGGTAGAAATCGGGATGCGATACGCACAACCAAGCATCGAAGCCGGAATTCAGAAATTAGTTGATCAAGGTGTGACGGAAATTGTTTTATTTCCACTGTATCCTCAATATGCGATGAGTACTACTGAAACTGTGATTGAAAAAGCAGAAGAAGTACGCAAAAAGAAATTTCCGGGAATTAAAATCAATTACATTCAGCCTTTTTATAACAGAGAAATTTATATCGATTGTCTTGCAGAAAGCATCAGAGAAAAACTTCCTGAAAATTTTGATGCATTACAGTTCTCTTATCATGGAGTTCCGGAGAGACATATCTATAAGACAGATCCTACGAATACCTGTAATCTGAATGATTGCTGTTCTCGTGAGAACAATCCGAGTCACCAGTTTTGTTACCGTCACCAGTGTTTTGATGTGACCAATTCTGTAATTAAAAAACTTGGTTTACCAAAAGAAAAGGTAATGGTCACTTTCCAGTCAAGATTGGGAAAAGATAAATGGATGGAACCTTATACAGACGAAACTTTGGAAACCATCGGAAAAAAAGGAATTAAAAACCTTGCCATCGTTTGTCCGGCTTTCGTTTCTGACTGCCTGGAAACTTTGGAAGAGATTTCCGTTGAAGGAAAGCATCAGTTTGAGCATGGTGGTGGAGAAAACTTCCATTACATTCCGTGCCTAAATGATGAAGATCGATGGATTGATGTTGTAAAAACACTTTGCGAAGAAAAACTGAACGAGTTTTATTTCGTTTAAGTTTAATATTTTAAAATATATAGGACACTTGAGGATTCAAGTGTCCTTTTTTATTTAATTTCAACAACACCCCCATCAAAACACACAAACTATTTTAAAAAACATATTATTTTAAAATATTTGATAAATTTAATAGGGGTAAATTTGTTTTTTTAATATTTTTTTGTACTTTTACCCTATCAAAAGGTAAGGACAATATAAAATTTAGAAATAATGGACTCAAGTATAGAAATTCTAAAAAGAAAAATTGAAAGTTTCACTCCGGAACTTGCAGAGGCATTCATTAGAATCGTGGACAATTTAGATACGACTCCAAAATCTAATGTTCCTCAATTTCAGTTGGACGAAGTTTTTGAAAGAATTCAGTTTCATTCTGAAAATAATAATACGAAACTTGATTTCTTTGAGAGCATCACAGAACTTGAACAAATCTGTGCATAATGAAAGTTTTGCTGTCATCGATTGCAAAAAATGACATCAGAATGCTGATGCGGGTGTTTAATGCTGAAGAACAAAACAAAGACAAATACTTTTTGGATGATTTAAAAGAATCTATCAGTAAAATTCTTAGCCATTATGAAAAATTAGACATAAAAAGTAAGGAAGTACAGGTTTACAAAACCGAGAAATTCCCTGTTGATATTCATTATTTGTTTGAAGAAAATGACAGCCTTTTTATTACCGCGATTTTTAAGAATTAATTTAATTAAGACTTTTTTGACATTATTATATAGTTTGATTTTATCTGTAAAGGTCTTGTACACCTTAAACAGCAACCTTACAAATGAAAATTTTGTAAGGTTTTTTTTATCACTAAATTTTTCTTGATTATCTCACAGGCGTTCTGAATTCGCCATAACCCAACAATCCGTCATAATTTCTTCCAAAAGGTTTGTAATACAAAAATGCCTGATATAGATTTTCCGTCTGCCAGAAATTTCCATTGACTTCACCAAAATTTAAAGAACCATTTGCTTCTTTTGTAGCCAAAATATAATTGTAAAAACCTTGTTTCAGGAAAATTTTGGCAACATACTTTTTCTTTTCCGCATCATAAATCATTTGAGATTCTTTGTTTGCTTTAAAATCATTAAAACCGCCCAAAATATACAATTCTTTTTCCATCGGATCAGAATCTAAAGAAAAATGTACCCAAGAATAATCTGCCTCTCTCTCAGCATTTCTTTCTAATCCCAAATCATTTCTTCTGTAATAAAAAGCTCCGTTCACATCTGGTTGATATTGATAATTCAACGGATACGCCCAAACCGGATGAAGATAAGTTTGGTTGACACCATCTTTCAACCCTGTTTCATACACCATATCTGCAGGCATATTCATATTTTTATTATCAAAATAATAGAATTCATTGTTTCCGGGAAATACAATACTCATCTGCTGAAACAAAATCTGGCTTCCCAACGTAGAACTTGGTTTCAGATTGGTAATCTTCATATTCTGATTGTTATTCTGCATCACATTCAGCGTCATAGAATTCACATTTGATGACAGATCTCCACCTTTGGAAGTTGCCTGCACTTCTACTCTTTGGTTAACATTCGGATTTCTTGCGTCAGCAATTCTCGAGATATTTAAAGCTAAATTAACCTGATCTTCTACCAAAGAAAACCTTTTGGTGAAAAGCGGTTTGTCAGCAGAATCTTTATAAACGATGATTTCAAAATTTCCTGAAATTTTTGGTCTTATTTTATCATTGGGAAATTGTAAAGTGTAATGCGTATAAGCCTGAATCGTATTGAACGAGTACTGAAACTGATCCAAAAGCGCATTCATACTTCCATTGGCAATTTCTGTAAAAAACAAATTATCATCCTGCCAGTTTCTGTCGTAATGTTTAATCGTATATCGGTAAACATTACTGGAATTCGTCAAATCATCGAAACTCAACACTAATTGCTGATTCATATTAATAACAGGTGTCTCGTCATTGGTTTGAGGATTAAACAACTGAATACTTTGAATGTTCTGCCCAAAAGCTAAAGAACCTAAACTGAGTAAAAATATCTGCAACGTTTTCATTATGACGAAGATAACGAATCTCTAAAGAATATTGTATTTTTGATAAAAAAATATTCAGAATATGTTTCAAATAAAGGCTTTCGTCTTCAATTTTGCAAGTGAAAATACATACATTCTTTTTAATGAAAATAAAAATGCATGGCTGATCGATCCGGGAAATATGAATGATCAGGAAACTAATGTCATCGCAAATTTCATCAAAGAAAATGATTTAAAAATCGTAAAAATTATTTTAACTCATGCTCATATCGATCACGTTTTGGGTTTACAATGGGCTTTTGATACTTATAAAGTTCCGGTAACGATGCACGAAGATGATAAAGAAGTTTTGGACATGTTTCAGATCAGCGGAATGAGATTTGGATTTCAGCTTGATCACATCAACGTAGACTTAGAATATGTAAACGAAGGTGATGAATTGGATTTTGACGGAAAAAAATTTAAAATTTATCACGTTCCGGGACATTCGCCGGGAAGTGTGGTTTACCATAATGAAAATCAGAAATTTATCATTTCCGGAGACGTTCTTTTTGAAGGAAGCATCGGCAGAACAGATTTGTACAAAGGAAATTACGAGCAATTAATTGAAGGAATTAAAACAAAACTTTTTGTTTTGGATGAAGAAACAAAGGTTTTTTCAGGACATGGAAATCCTACCAAGATTGGTTTTGAGAAGCAGTATAATCCTTTTTTAAAGTAAATCTTCATTGAATTTTTTGACGTAAAGTTCGTCATTCCGTAGGAATCCAGATCTCAAAATGAACAATGCAATTCGTGTTTAGATTCCTCCGGAATGACAAATTGGATGTTTTAAGTTTGGCAAAATATTAAAAACAAAAAACCGTCAGAAAAATCTGACGGTTTTATCAATTTATTAAAAATACCAACTCTTAGAAGTCTAAAGTAATTGAAGCTCTTACCGCTGCGCCCATGATTGGTCTTGCCATAATCGTTCCGTCTCCTGATGGAGATCCCGCTCTAGGATCACCTTCTGTAATTCCAATGGTGTTAAAGATATTGGTTCCGTCAACCGCAAACCTGATTTTTCCTAACTGATAAGAAGTTCCTGCTCCAAACTCGCCAAATGCCGGTAAAGTCTGAACATTTAGCTGATCCTGAAAACGTTCTCCGTAATAATTGTAGCTCACATAAGTTCTCCATTCTTTAGTAATGTTAACTGCAGGAGAAATATTGAAGTATAATTTTGGCATTCTTCTTACCGTATTTCCTTCTAAAAGACTGCTTCCGCTAAGCCCTGTATATTTAGGATTCTGAATAGTTCCGTTGAAACTAACTTCAACCAGATTGTTAAATAAACGTGCAAATCCTTCAATCTCAACCCCGTAGTTTTCTGTATCAGCGAATGTATTTTCAGAAGATCCGTTTGAGAAAACATCTGTAAAAGAAAGATTTTTAAGAGTAGAATAGAATGGGATCACACCAATATCAAAATTACGGGTGTAATATTTATACCCTACTTCAATCTGATTCGTAGTTACAGGTTTTAAAGGCTGATCAGGATTTATTGTGGTAAAATAATTATAGTACGCTTCTTCATTCGGAGATCTGAATCCGTGAGAGAAACGTCCGTAAACTGCATTGTTTGTATTGATTTTATAATTTGCAGCTAACGTGTAAGAAACTTTATCAATATCATACTTCCAGTAAGAATATTTATTTCCCAAAACACTCATATTATCATCTGCAGTCGTTGTTGCAAAACTATGAGTTCCATCTGTTGTCAATCCTGAGTCGTTGAGGTTTCCGGTAGTTGTGTTGACCGAATATCCTTTATAAAAATCTCTGCTGTAACGAACTCCTGCATTTAAGCTTAAATTATCCGTAACATTAAAATCTAAATTTGCATAAACATCATTCAGACTTCCCTGAACCTGAGATTCTCGTAGTAAGAATGACATAGCGGTAACTCCATTGTAGGTTTTAGAATATCCTGTAGAGTTCGGAGTTAGAGAAGTATCAACCAAATTTAGCAATTCCGGTTTGTCTGTAGCTGTTGAAAGAACGTTACTCCAGTTCCAGTATTGGTTTGATCTCCAGTTTGATTTATAGAAACCTGCTGTTACGTTTCCTTTGTCAAACTTGTAACTGAACTGTAAATCGTTGACAAAATTGTTCATCTTTTTATCAATTGCCCAGAATCCTAATTCCTGAACGTAAGCAGGATTTACTAATTGCCCGCTACCAACTAAAGAATACTGGAAATTATTTCCTGTAATACCACCGTTTGTATTTGCGAAATCCTTTGCCGTTTTTGGTCCTCCTGCAGGGAAAATACCTGTATAATTCAGATTGATGTTTGTGTATCTGGTTTTATTGGTTACACTTAAATTTTCTCCCAAATCATATTTAAATTCTGCACCTACCACATCAACTTTCGGATGAATTCCGTCTTCTAAATTTCTTTTGAAGAAACCGCCACCTGCTTGTGGAATATTTAACTGACTGATTGATCTGTAACTGTACGTTCCATAATTTGCATCAAAGCCAGGGAATTCTTTTAGATCATTTCCGTTTTGTATCAAAGGAATTGGTAGATAGAATGTATTTCTGTCGTCAAGTTTTTTATAATAAACTTTAGCATAACCTTTATCGAAAACATATTTCAGATTCATTCTGATCTGTCCTCCGTTGTTTGCTTTAAAATCTGTTTTCCTGATACCGTCATCAGTTCTGTAAAAACCTCCTACATTGAAGAATAATTTATCCTGAATTAATGCTCCGCCAAGATTCACGTCAGTACGCATCAATCCGTAAGTACTTGTTTCTAATTTAGCAGTTCCTTTAAAAACATTACTTCCTTCTTTAGAAATAAAGTTAATCAAACCACCAGGAGAATTGGTTGCAAAAATAGAGCCTGAACCCCCTCTCAATGCTTCCAATCTTCCAGTAGTATTATCGACACGGAAAAAATTGTCTGCATTGGCAAACTGTAAAGCACCATCTTCAAAAACCGGCAATCCATCTTCCTGAACCTGCACAAATTCGTAAGCTCCTGCAGAAGGAATACCTCTTGAGAAAAGGTTGTTCCCCACTTCTCCACCTGAAGTTTCGACTGCAAAACCAGGAACTCTCTGCAATAAAGCTGCAGCACTGATTGGGTTCTGTTTCTGTATTTCTTTTGCAGTAAACGTTGAAATTGCTGTACTTGATTCAATTTTTGGTTTCGGTCGGGAGTTACCTGTAATGACTACCTGATCGATAGATCTTGTTCTTGTAGAATCCTGAGCAGTTTCCTGGGCATAAGTGTTGTTAAAATAAAACGTTGCTATACCTGTAAGCAACAGAATTGATTTTTTTTTCATAGCTTTTTGATTTTTATTATATGTTAGTTTTGTTTTAATTTTAAATAAACTCCGTTCGTCCAGCCAAAACCGTCCTGATTGGGATATTCTCCGCCTCCGGCAATAGTTTCTGTGTCCAGAGCATTATATTTTTCCATGAGTTTTCCGGTATTATTGTAGACTCTTTCTACATTTGAGCACCAGTTGTTTTTTATTTTTTCAGCTAAATCATCAAAGCCATAATTTTTCGCAGACAAAAATCCTAACCATTGATAAGGCGCCCATGCATTTGGAAGATCCCATTGCTGACCCGAATTTTTAGTCGTCGTAACAATTCCTCCCTGATAAAGAAATTTTTCTTCAATAGTCTCAACAACTGCTTTCGCCTGACCTAAATTTGCTAACTTCAGAAACAAAGGATAAATTGTTGCAATGCTTTCTGATGAGGTCTGCTGATGATTTTTTATGTGATAGTCCCTATAGATTTTTCCTTCTGCATCCCAGAAATACTGGTCGATTGCTTTTTTTCTGTTCTCAGCTCTCTGACCATAATATTCTTGTTTTTCTGAAAGGTTTTGAAGCTCAGAAGATTGAACTAAGGTTTTTTCTAAATGCCATAAAAGACAGTTAAGATCAACTTGGGCAAGATTTAAAGTTTCGATGGTTTGAATATGATCTCCGTCTGCAAACCATCTGCTGGAAAAATCCCATCCCGATTCACACGCAGCTCTTACATTTCTGTAAAAATCTACATTTGCAGGTTCTTTGTAATCTTCAATATCAATCAGATAACTTTCAGGACGAGGTGTGTTTTCATCATCATAATATCTGTTTAATGTCACTCCATCTTTTGTTTTGATGACTCTTTTGGTTGCAGAATCATTTTCCAAGCCTGTTTCGCCATCCATCCAGAACTGATATTCTTTTTCTAAAGTGTCATAATACTTACTATAGATTTCTCCATCACCTGTGCTTTCAGCAAGTAAATCAAGCATTAAAGAAAAGTATGGCGGCTGTGAGCGGCTCAGAAAATGGGTTCTGCTTGCATTCGGAACAAATCCGAATGTCTGAATAAGGGATGAGCAGTTCTCAATAATGTTTTCCATCATTTCAATTCGTCCGGAAGCCTGTAATCCCAGCATTACATAATAGCTATCCCAATAGAAAAACTCATTGAATCTTCCTCCCGGAACAATGTACGGTTTGGGAAGTTTCAAAAGCGTTCCTTTTTCTTCGGGGGCCGTTCTGGTAAGTTCATCCCAAAGTTTGTCAATATGCAGATCAATTGGTAACTGTTCTGTTCTGTCGATGGTAATTTTAGCTCCTAAAAAATCGAAATTTGATAAAACAAAAGATTTCAAATTAAAATCCTCACTATTTTTTTCTTTCTCATATTTTTCATTGATTTCCGAAACAGGAAATAATGGAACCGCATCTGTCATTGTTTTCTGATCGTCAAAAATTTTTGATCTCTGAACATCGTCAAACAAAGACTTAATGTCTTTTATATATAGTTGGGTACTCATTTTATTTTTTAGGATTTATTTTTAATTTATTCATGATCATTGCCGAAACAATAAGCAAAGTCAAAGGAATCAGAGACAAATAAAAAGCCTGCTGTCCGCTAAACTCCTGAAAGACAAAACCTGTGATAATCGATCCGATTGTTCCTCCGATTGCGGAAAAAACCACGATAAGACCAGACATTGCACTATGTAAATATTTCGGAATTGAAGCCAGAATAACAGAATTGATACTTGGATAAATTGGTGCCAACAAACCTCCCATTAAAGGAAAAAGGTAAACGACAAGCGGGGCATTCAGCCAGTTTGTATCGGTACTGATCACAATATTATGCGTCAATGGAAGAACCAATAAAATACTGATCGCAAAACCAACTACACAGAATGAAACCACATAAATCCAACTAAATTTCTTTGAGAAAAATCCTGACAAGAATCTTCCCAAAGCAAAAGCTCCTGCCAAAACTGCCCCCGCCTGAATACTCATCGAGGTAGGAACTTTTAAAATTTCTTTATAAAAAGTCGGCGTCCAGGTCTGAAAACTTTGTTCAACCAAAACGAATAAAAAAGCACACAGTAAAAAAAATAAAACTTTTTTATAGCTGAATAAACTGATGCTATTTTTAATATCTCCAAGCAAACTTGTTTGTTCGCTTTTAGCCTCGTTTTCATTTAATTTTGAAAAAAAGAGAAACAGAAAAGACACAACCGAAAGTGCTCCCAAAACCCAATAAGCATTCAGCCAATAAGTAGATTTAGGATTATTATCGTCCATAAAAAGACTGAAAAGTACATTTCCCATCAAAACTCCAACCATAAAAAACCCTTCTAAGAATCCCATAAAACTGGAATGTTCCTTATCAGTTTCTGTAACCAAACCTATCGATGTGAAAACTGAAATTTTGATTAAGGCAAAAGAAACCCCTACAATCGCAAAAAGCAATTTAAAAAACCAGAATTCATTGGCAAACGGCATTACAAAACACATACAGCTTACCAGAAAAAGTGCGATAAGCATAGAGTTTTTGATTCCTATTTTTGGTAAAAACGATGCTAAAATAAATGAGCAGATTGCAATTGGAAGATCTTTAAAACCCTCTAAAACACTTGCCTGAGATTTTGAAATTCCGAAGTTTTGCTGCATCTGCAAAATCACCGTCCCCACAGAATTGAGAAGAATTGCAAAGACGAAATAATTTAAAAACAAAACTGCTTTTATGTTGAAATTTTTCATAGAATTAATTTCTTGGTGGCTAAGATAGAAGCATTTCAGTTAACGTTAATTTAACATAGTAAATCAATATTTGAACTATATTAATATAATTACTATTTTTACAACCTAAATATCATTAATTAAATGAAAGTTACTTTTGAAAGGGTAATTCCTGATGAAAAGAGCTCTTTTCGCACAATTCACAATACTGCTCCCATTTCAGAATTTAAATGGGAGTATCATTATCATCCCGAAATTGAGCTTGTGTGTGTGATTTCCGGGAGCGGAACCCGCCATGTAGGCTATCATAAAAGCAATTATACGAATGGAGATTTAGTGTTAATCGGTTCAAATATTCCGCATTCGGGATTTGGTTTAAATTCGATTGATCCGCATGAAGAAATTGTTTTGCAGTTTAAGGAAGATATTTTGCAGTTTCCGGAGCAGGAATCTGAGGCGAGATCTATTAAAAGTCTTCTGGAACTTTCAAAATTTGGAATTCTTTATAATACCGCCACTAAAACAAGACTGCTTCCCAAATTAAAACAGATGCTTACATCTGAAGGTTATAAAAGGTATTTACTGCTTTTGGAAATCCTTTTTGAGCTTTCAAAGTGTGAAGAATATGAACTGCTGAATCAGGAAATCATGCCCTACACAATCATTGCAAAAAACAAAACAAGATTACAGAATATTTTCACCTATGTAGAACACAATTACGACAAAGACATTGATATTGAAAACGTTGCAAAACTGGCAAATCTGACTTTACCCGCATTCTGCAATTTTTTTAAAAAAGCCACTCAGATCACTTTTACCGAATTTGTAAACCGATACAGAATCAATAAAGCCTGTCTTTTAATGACTCAGGATAAAACGATCTCAGAATGCAGTTACAGTTGTGGTTTTAATAATGTAACCTACTTCAACAGAATGTTTAAAAAATATACAGAGAAAACACCTTCAGAGTTTATTAAAAATTATTCTCATAATAAAGTGAACGTAGATTTGAAGGTTGAGACTAAAGCTAAGGCTACATTTCTGGAATGAAATAAAAAAAGCTGTTCCAAAATTGAACAGCTTAGTATATTTTTGAATAAATTACAATTATTTCCATTTAATATTGCAACCCATACTTGGACGCTGAATTTCTTCCTGTGGCTCGCCAATCAAAAGGTTTTCAAAAGCAATAATCAAATCTTCTCCGGTCACCTCTTTGTGATTTCCCGGTCTTGAATCATCCATCTGACCTCTATAGATAAGATCCAATTTATCATCAAAGAAAAAGAAATCCGGAGTACAAGCCGCATCGTATGCTTTAGCAATCGCCTGGCTTTCGTCATATAAATAAGGAAAATCAAAATTTTTCTCGATTTGAAATTCAATCATTTTTTCCGGAGAATCTGCGGGATATTTTTCAACATTATTTGAGTTGATTGCAATGAATTCAATTCCTGCTTCATTATAATCTTCATAAAGCTCCGTCAATTTATCGATAACATGAAGTACAAACGGACAATGATTACACATAAAAATAACCAATGTACCTTTTTCGCCTTTCAAATCATCTAATGACTGAATTTCATTGCTTTTTGATGGGTTGGGAAGTTCAAAAAACGGAGCTTTTGTGCCTAATGCCAACATATTCGAGGGAGTATTCATATCTTTTTATTTATCCACAAAGATAAAGATTTCTTTTAGTAGTTGCTAAAACAATCATTTAATTGAGCTAGGCTATTTAAGATATTAATTTTTACAATAATTAAAAAATAACTTACTTCAGCTCCCATTCTGCCAGCAAACGGACGAATCGTAAAGTTCTTCAAAGTCTTTCTTTATAAGTTAAATTTCAAAAATTATTTGGTTGATATAGTTAAATGTTTGTAGTTTTGCTAACACTGTTAGTAAAATAAAAAATCATGGGCTTACATGAACGTCGCCAAAGAGAAAAAGAATCCATCCGTGCAAATATTTTGCAGGCAGCATTCACTTTGGCTAAAACTGACGGTTGGGCTTCGTTGTCTATTCGTAAAATTGCAGATGCGATTGAGTACAGCGCACCCGTAGTTTATGATCATTTTGAAAACAAAGAAGCAATTTTATACGAAATCTCTATCAACGGTTTTCATTGCTTGCAGATAGATTTACTGAAAGCTCAGAAAAAACACGAAACACCGGAAGATCAGTTGACAGCAATTGTAGATGCTTATTGGAATTTTGCTTTCAAAAATAAAGAATATTACCAATTGATGTTTGGTCTGGGAATGCAATGCAGCGGAAAGGGATTGATGAAAGAAGAATTTTCTTCTTTTCAGGATATGCTGTATGAATGTACTTTCAAAATCATTAAGAAAAAAGGTTCAAATCCTGATAATGCCTGTCACTCTTCTCATGCTTTATTTTCAGCAGTTCATGGATTGATCTCTATTATGATGATGAGAAATGATGATATTCCTTCTACAATGAATAAAACAACTTTGGACGAAACTGTTTCAGCATTTATTAAATCATTGTAAATTTTTTTTGAACTAAAAATTAACACCGTTAGGAAAAGTAACACGGAATAATTAAGATAATTTAATAATAAAATAAAAAACTTTAAAATGAAGCATAATTTCATAACACTACTTCTTGCAATTTTTTTCCCTTACCATTAACACCGTTAAGAAAAATAACACACATAATAACTTACTCAGAATTATATTTAAAAAATTGAAACCATGAAAACAACACATTAACTCAGCATTAAAAATGTTTTATTTTTTTAACTTAAAGTTAACACTGTTAGAAAATATTACATTGATTATACCCAATAACATTACTCAATCTAACATTTTTATTAAATAAACTAAAATGAAAATAACTGCAAAAACTAAAATGATCGTACTTATATCGAGTATCATTCTTTTACAAAGTTGTACTAAAGCAGCAGAAAGCACAAATGCCGCAGCACCTGCGCCGGAATTGCCGGTTTACACCGTTATTACCTCTCCTGCAACAGTTTACCAGGAATTTCCAACTGCGTTGGAAGGAAAAAATAATGTAGAAATCAGATCACAGGTTGACGGATATTTAGATAAAATTTATGTCGAAGAAGGTGCTTATGTGAGAGCCGGGCAAGCCTTGTTCAAAATAGATTCAAGAGCTTACGGTGAGCAGATGAATATGGCGAATGCTAATTTACAGGTTGCCAACGCCAATATTCAGAAAGCAAAAGTGGAAGTTGACAGACTGCAGCCATTGGTCGCTGCAAAAGTAGTTTCCGATGTACAGCTGAGAACTGCAAAAGCCAATTATGCCGCAGCAGTAGCAGCAGCATCACAGGCAAAAGCTTCAGTCGGTGGAGCCAGAATCAACGTAGGATTTACAACCATCACGGCTCCGGTAAGCGGATACATTGGCAGGATTCCTTACAAAAAGGGAAGTTTAATTTCAAGAACAGACCCAAGTCCATTGACGATGTTATCAGACATCAGCGAAATTTATGCATACTTCTCTCTAAGCGAACTTGATTTTATCGGTTTCCAGAAAAAATATCCAGGAGCAACCTTAAACGAGAAACTGAAAAATATGCCGATGGTAGATTTGGTTATCGCAGATAACACCACCTATCCTGAAAAAGGTAAAATGAGCATTGTAGACGGACAGTTTGATAAAACCA
Organism: Chryseobacterium sp. DT-167; assembly: GCF_058310155.1. Lineage (NCBI taxonomy): Bacteria > Pseudomonadati > Bacteroidota > Flavobacteriia > Flavobacteriales > Weeksellaceae > Chryseobacterium > Chryseobacterium sp. DT-167. The sequence continues at coordinate 123,811 of NZ_JBZEEQ010000004.1, forward strand.
CAGGTGCAATAAGCGTTCGCGCAGTTTTCCCAAATGCAAACGGAGCATTGAGAACAGGAAATACAGGTAGAGTTCGTATGCCGCAACTATTTGCCAACACACTTGTTATTCCTCAGGAATCGACCTTTGAAATACAGGATAAAGTCTACGTTTATGTAGTTGGGAAAGATAAAAAAGTAACCTCAAAACCTGTAACGATCTCAGGAAAAACAGACAGTTATTACTTTATTTCTGATGGAATTGCCGTTGGTGATAAAATCGTCTACACAGGAATCGGTGCGTTGAAAGATGGGGTTACCATTCAGCCGAAAGCGATTTCTTCTGACAGTCTTTTGAGAGCCAGACCTTTGTAAAAAGTGTTTAAACTTTTAATACAAAAGTCATAAAAGCTTTTAAACAACATTAAAAAATAAATTTCTTATGTTAAAAAAATTCATAGATAGACCGGTACTTTCTACGGTTATCTCCATTATACTATTGCTGTTGGGAGCGATGTCGGTTTTCAACCTTCCGATTACGTTGTTCCCCGATATTGCACCACCGAGTGTTCAGGTGACAGCATTTTATCCGGGAGCGAATGCAGAAGTTGTTGCCCGTTCCGTTGCGGTTCCTATTGAGGAAGCTGTAAACGGGGTAGAGAATATGACATACATGACCTCAAATTCAAGTAACGACGGATCAATGACCTTGAGTGTATTTTTCAAACAAGGTTCTGATCCGGATAACGCAGCAGTAAACGTTCAGAATCGTGTTTCAAAAGCGATGAGCCAGCTTCCGCAGGAGGTTGTACAGGCGGGAATTTCAACTCAGAAAGTTCAGAACAGTATGATTATGTTTATGGGATTATCAAGTGATGACCCAAAACAATATGATGAGCTCTTCTTGCAAAACTATTTGAAAATCAATGTCATTCCACAAATACAACGTATTCCGGGAGTTGCTCAGGCTCAGGTTTTCGGAACGAGAGATTATTCAATGAGACTTTGGCTGAAACCTGATCGTTTAGCTGCGAATAACCTTTCTCCACAGGAAGTTTTAGCAGCAGTTAAAGATCATAATTTAGAAGCTGCACCAGGACGTTTAGGACAGGGAAGCAAGGAAACTTACGAATATATTTTAAAGTATAAAGGTAAATTAAACAAAAATGCAGACTACGAAAACATCGCCATCAAATCAAACAGTGACGGTTCGTTTTTAAGATTAAAAGATGTTGCGAGAGTAGAATTTGGTTCTTATACGTACACCGCAGCCAACAGAATGGATGGTAAACCTGTCGCAGGATTTGCCATTTTGCAAACTGCAGGCTCTAACGCAAATGAAATTTTAACTGATATTGAAAAGCAGGTTGAGCAAATGAAAACTACCCTTCCAAAGGGAGTTGAACCAATCATCATGTACAATTCAAAAGACTTTTTGGATGCGTCAATTCATCAGGTTGTTGAGACTTTAGTTATTGCATTTGTCTTGGTGTTTATTGTAGTTTTTATCTTCCTTCAGGATTTCAGATCTACATTAATTCCTGCTATCGCTGTTCCGGTAGCAATTATTGGTACATTCTTTTTCCTTCAGATGTTTGGTTTCAGCATCAATATGTTGACCTTATTTGCATTGGTACTCGCCATTGGAATTGTGGTGGATGATGCGATTGTCGTCGTGGAAGCCGTCCATTCAAAAATGGAACAGACAGGAATGCCGGTTGAACAGGCAACGACACATTCAATGAGCGAAATTTCAGGAGCGATTATTTCTATTACATTGGTGATGTGTGCGGTATTTATTCCGGTTGGTTTCATGCAAGGTCCGGCAGGAGTTTTCTACAGACAGTTTGCCTTTACTTTGGTGATTGCGATTATGATTTCAGCGGTTAACGCTTTGACATTAAGCCCGGCTTTATGTGCTTTATTATTAAATGATCCTCAAGGAGAACATGGTGAGCACGGTCAGAAAAAAGGTTTTGGAGCGAGGTTTTTCAACGCTTTCAATAAAAGCTTCAACAACATGACCAGAAAATATATCTACAGCCTTAAATTTTTAATTAAAAATAAATGGGTTGCCGTTACTGGTTTAGCATTGATTACAGCTGCAAGTGTTTTCTTAATCAATAAAGCTCCGACAGGATTTATTCCTACCGAAGATCAGGGATTTGTTTTATATGCAGTCAATACACCTCCGGGAAGTTCATTAGACAGAACGCACAGAGCCACTGAACAGATTGATAAAATCATCAACGGTGAAAAAGCAAAAAATCACCTTTGGGTAGCCGATGGAATGAATTTCATCAGTAATTCCAATGCTTCTCCGTATGCTGCAGGTTTCATCAAGCTTAAAGATTTTGAAGATCGTGGCGAAGTGAAAGATCCCGATCAGATAGCAGCAGCCTTGACAGGAAAAGTTGCTCAAGTAAAAGATGCCAACGCATTTTTCTTCAACTTCCCTACTGTACAAGGTTTTGGTAACGTTTCAGGGTTTGAATTTATGTTGCAGGATAAAACCAATGGCTCTTTTGAACAATTGGGAACAACGACTCAGGCATTTATCGGGGAATTGATGAAACGTCCTGAAATTGCTTTTGCTTTTACAACTTACGCAGCAGGAAATCCTCAATATACGATTGATGTTGATACTGATAAAGCCAATCAATTGGGAGTTTCTGTAACTGAATTGATGCAAACGATGCAGATTTATTATGGAAGTAGCTTCGTTTCAGATTTCAACAGATTCGGAAAATATTATCGAGTAATGGCTCAGGCAGATATTCCTTACAGAACAGATGCCAATTCTATGGAAGGAATTTATGTTAAAAATAAAACCGGCGAAATGGTTCCTGTAAAGACTTTGGTAACATTAAAAAGAACCTTCGGACCAGAAACGGTTTCAAGAAACAACTTATTCAACGCCGTGACAATTAATGGAACTCCAAAACCTGGTTACAGTACCGGAGATGCCATCAAAGCGGTAGAAGAAGTTGCCCAAAAATCACTTCCTAGAGGTTACGGTTATGAATGGACAGGAATTACCCGTGAAGAAATCAAAACCGGTGGACAAACTGCTTTTGTATTTATGTTAAGTATTTTGTTTGTGTATTTCTTGTTGGCAGCTCAGTACGAAAGTTACATTCTTCCGTTTGCCGTTATTTTAACCATTCCAACAGGGATTTTCGGAGTATTTGCTTTCACAGGATTAGCGGGAATTGATAATAATATTTATGTACAAGTTGGTTTAATCATGCTCGTCGGATTGTTAGCGAAAAATGCGATTCTGATTGTCGAATTTGCAGTTCAGCGAAGAAAGGCAGGAAAAACCTTGATTGAATCTGCACTTCAGGCTTCAAGATTACGTTTAAGACCAATTTTGATGACTTCATTTGCTTTCATCATCGGTATGTTACCGTTAGTTTGGACACAAGGTGCGGCAGCAAAAGGAAATCACTCCATCGGAATCAGCACCGTTGGTGGAATGTTTACAGGAGTTGTCTTCGGGATTTTTATTATTCCGGTGATGTATGTGATCTTCCAGTATTTACATGAAAAAATGCCAAGCAGAAAAAATAAAAGACTTCAAAAACAAAAACTGGAGGAGGAACTTTTAGCAACAGCAAATTAATAAAAAATGATTAACAAAACTTTGAGATCTGAAATTCAAACAAAATTTTTCTTCAATTTAATTTTTAAGATTTTCTGAACCAGGCAAAGTATTTTCTCCTACTAAAGACAGCTTTGCTTGCCACTCAAAGTTTTGTGATCAATTTAAAAATATAGACTTATGAAACGAGTAAAAAATATCATCATAGCATTTGCGATGGCTTTAGTTTCGGTTTCCTGTGTGTCAAAACTGGCATACAAAGAACCTGAACTTGAGCTTCCTGAGCAATTCAAATACACCGCAACGGCAGATACTGCAAGTGTAGCCAATTTGCAGTGGAAACAGTTTTTCAGCGACCCTATTTTACAGGATTTAATTGAAAAAGGAATTAAAAATAATTACGATTTACAGATTGCCTTAAAACAAGTTGCTTCTTCACAGGAAAAACTAAAACAGGCAAAATATCTTCAATATCCTGATGTTGGCTTCGGAGTTTCTGCTCAGATTTCAAAGCCTTCCAAAAACAGCATGAACGGGCAAAGCTTAAATTTATTTTTAGGGCAGAGTCACGTTGAAGATTATAATGCTGCATTCAATCTGTCTTGGGAAGCAGATATTTGGGGGAAAATTAAAAACCAGCAGGAAGTTTCAAAAATGCAGTATCTGCAGACTTATGAAGCGACAAAAGCAATTCAGACACAGGTGGTTGCGGCAATTGCTCAAGGTTATTATAATTTATTGATGCTTGATAAACAATTACAGATTGCAAAATCAAATTTAGACTTAAGCACCAATACCCTTTCTCTTACAGAAAAATTATGGCAAAGCGGTGATACAACTTCTTTGGGAGTTCAACAGGCAACCGCTCAAAAGCAATCGACAGAACTTTTGATCACTCAATTGGAACAAAATATTGCCATTCAGGAAAATGCTCTGAGTATTTTAGTGGGTGAAAATCCAAACAAAGTCAACAGAACAATTGAAATGTCCGACACTTCTTTACCACAGGAAATTTCTGCAGGACTTCCTGCAGCGATGGTGAGTCGTCGTCCGGATGTTCGTCAGCAGGAATTGGTTCTCTTGGAATCCAATGCAATTGTGGGAATTGCTCAGGCAAATATGTATCCTTCCTTAAAAATCACTGCAACTGGTGGAGTAAATTCATTTAAAGTTGATAACTGGTTTTCAATTCCGGCTTCATTGTTCGGTTCTGTTTTAGGAGGATTGACGCAACCTATTTTCCAGAAAAGACAATTGAAAACAGATTTAAATGTTGCCAAAATTCAGAGAGAGAAAAATGTATTGGCTTTTCGTCAGTCTGTTTTGAATGCGGTGGGTGAAGTTTCTGATGCCTTGGTTTCCAACGAAAGTTTAAAAGTTCAGGAACAAAAAGCCAACGAACAGGTGACCACCTTGAAAAACGGAATAAAAAGTGCCGAAATGCTTTATAAAGGCGGAATGGCCAATTACTTAGAAGTGATTACAGCTCAGGGAAATTCTCTTCAGGCTGAACTGAATCTTGCGTCCGTAAAAAGACAGCGATTGAGCAGTATTGTAGATTTGTACCGAGCTTTAGGTGGCGGATGGAAGTAGTAAATTAATTATATTGTTTGAAGTGCGGTCTTTCGGGATCGCATTTTTTGTTTATAAAGACTTGCATTTACCATCCAGTTTGTCATTCAGAGCGAAACGCAGTGAAGCGTGGAATCTAAGCTATATTTGTAGAGATTTATTTTGCAATATTGTTGCCGAGATTCCTACGGAAATCGAAGATTCGACGGAGTCAATGACAAAGTGTACGTTGTATTATTTTTGAAATTCTTCATTAATATATTCAATCAATCCATCAAAGTCCTCCTGAGAATATCCCAACTGCAAATAATGAATATCATCCGCTTTTCGATACCAGGTCAATTGTCGCTTTGCATATCTTCGGCTATTCTTCTTAATTTCAGAAACGGCAAAATCCAAATCCCATTCGCCTTCAAAATATTTAAAAAGTTCGGCATAACCAACTGTATTCAAAGCCGTCAAGTGTTTAAATTTCTCTAAACTTTTTGCTTCGTCCAACAAGCCTTTCTCCATCATAATATCCACTCTCTGATTAATTCTATCATATAATTCTTCTCTTGGAGCTTCAATTCCGATTCTGATAACGTTGAAATCTCTTGAATCCTGTGAAACAGCAATTAATTCAGAATATTTTTTATCCGTTTGCCAGATAACATCAATGGCGCGCAAAAGTCTTCTGTGATTGTGAAAATCTACTACAGAAAAATATTCAGGGTCGAGTTCTTTCAACATTTCCTGAAGTTTTTCAACTCCTTCATGATCCAGAATTTCCTGTAATTTATTCTGATTTTTTTCATTGGCTTCCGGCAAATCATTCAGACCTTCAATGACCGCTTTTTCGTACATCATACTTCCACCGACTAAAATGACGGTATCGTATTTTTTAAAAAGTTCGTTGAGTTTATTTAAAGCATCTTCCTCGTATTGTCCGATAGAATAATATTCCTGAACAGAAAGATTTCCTATAAAATGGTGAGTTGCTTCTGCCAATTCTTCTGTAGACGGAGAAGCGGTTCCGATGATCATTTCCTTAAAAAACTGGCGCGAATCGCAGGAAACAATTTCTGTTTTGAAATGTTTTGCCAAATCAATTGCCAATCTCGTTTTTCCAATTCCGGTAGGTCCTACAACAGAAATCAAATTTTTCGCTTTCACAGTGCTAATTTAAATGTTTATCTTTGTACAACAATAAAAAAGTATGATTTTATCAATGACCGGCTTCGGTAGAGCCGAAGGTGTTTTTGAAGGAAAAAAGATTTCGATCGATATTAAATCACTGAACAGCAAGAGCTTTGATTTGAATATCAAAATTCCTTTGCGTTACAAAGAAAAAGAATTTGAAGTAAGAAAAATTCTGAATGATAGAATCATCCGTGGAAAGGTAGATTGCTATATCAATATTGAGAATCTTGAAGAAACTAATGATGTAAAAATCAACAGAAGCCTGATTGATTCTTACATGAATGAGCTTAAAAATATAGCTTCTGACGGGCCAGATTTCGAGTACCTTAAAATGGCGGTAAGACTTCCTGATGCAATCACTTCAAGACCGGACGAATTAACGGAAGGCGAATGGGAATCTTTGGCGAAAATTGTCAATAATGCCGTTGATAAATTTCAGGAATTCAGAAAAACGGAAGGGAAAATTCTCCATGAAGAGCTGGAAAGAAACATCAAAAATATTGACAAATCTTTAGCAGAAGTCATTCCTTATGAAGAAGTAAGAATCAATTCTGTGAAAGAACGTTACATGAAAACTTTAAAGGAGTTTGAAAACGTAGACGAAACCCGCTTCTATCAGGAAATGGCTTACTTTACTGAAAAATTAGATATTTCTGAAGAAAAAGTAAGACTTTCCCAACATTTGAAATATTATTCTGAAGTGATGGAAAACGAAGATTTCAATGGGAAAAAGTTAGGATTTATTTCACAGGAAATCGGAAGAGAAATCAATACTTTAGGTTCAAAAGCCAATCATGCCGAAATTCAGAAATTGGTTGTGATGATGAAAGATGATCTGGAAAAAATCAAAGAACAGACGTTAAACGTATTATAATTAGTTGATTGATTTTAGTTGATGGTTGTTAGTATGTTCTTCGACCATCAACTAAAAACCATCAACCAACAACTATATGAATAATGAATAAGGTTATCATATTTTCAGCGCCATCGGGAAGCGGGAAAACAACATTAGTAAAACATTCGCTGGGAGCAATTCCAGAATTGGAATTTTCGATTTCATGCACCACGAGACAGCCGAGAGGAAGTGAAATTCATGCCGTAGATTATCATTTTCTGAGTCCTGACGAATTCAGGCAAAAAATTTCGGAAGATGCTTTTGTAGAATTTGAAGAAGTATATACTGATAAATATTACGGTACTTTAAAATCTGAAGTCGAAAAGATCTGGAACTTAGGGAAAGTGGTTATTTTTGACGTTGATGTGAAAGGCGGGGTTTCCTTAAAAAAATATTTTGGCGAAAAAGCTTTGTCAATTTTCATAGAACCACCTTCCATCGAGGAATTGGAACGAAGATTGATCTCCAGAGGAACAGATGATGCAGAAACCATCAAAACCCGTGTAGCAAAAGCAGAAGAAGAAATGTCTTATGCGAAAGAATTTGATAAAATCGTGATTAACTCCGATTTAGATACTGCAAAAAAAGAAATAGAAAGTTTAATAAAAAAATTTATAGAAGAAAACAGAAGTTAAAATTATAGGGTTAGTGAAAACACCGGCAAATTCCGGATCAAATCTAACTTCTAATTTATAAAATCTAACTTCTATAATCAAAAAACATTGAGGTTGATATGAGTACCGAAACATTAGAAAAAGCTAAATCTGCAATTCCTGTAAGAGGATTTTTGGATATAAAAGATTTGGTAATTCCTCAAGGAGAAGAATTGGTAAAAGCGATTCTTCAATTGAAAGAAGAGAAAAATGCGGTAATTTTAGCGCATTATTACCAACCCGGAGAAATTCAGGATATTGCGGATTTCCTTGGAGATTCCCTTCAACTGGCGAGACAGGCAAAAGACACGAATGCTGACATGATCGTATTCTGCGGAGTCCATTTCATGGCAGAAGCAGCGAAGATTTTGAATCCTACGAAAAAAGTTGTTCTTCCTGATACTATGGCGGGATGCTCTTTGGCAGACGGATGTTCAGGGGAAGGTTTGAGAAAGATGCGGGAGCAACATCCAAATGCTTTGATCGCAACGTATATTAACTGTAACGCTGAAACGAAGGCTGAAAGTGACATCATCGTAACCAGTTCAAACGCTGAAACGGTAATTGAAGCTTTACCGAAAGACAGACCGATTATTTTCGCTCCGGATAAAAATTTAGGGAGATATTTATCTCAAAAAACGGGTCGTGATATGATTCTTTGGGATGGAAGCTGTATCGTTCATGAAGCATTTTCAATGGAGAGAATTGCACAGCAGTTGGCTGATAATCCTGATGCTAAATTAATTGCACACCCGGAAAGTGAAGAATCAGTGTTGAAGCTGGCTCATTTTATTGGTTCTACTTCTGCCCTTTTAAACTATGTTGAAAAAGAAGATTGTCAGAAATTTATCATCGCAACAGAGGAAGGAATTCTTCACGAAATGAGAAAACGCGCACCACATAAAGAATTGATTCCTGCTTTGGTTTTTGACGAAAGCTGTAACTGCTCAGAATGTTTCTACATGAAACGAAATACAATGGAAAAATTGTATTTATGTATGAAATATGAGCTTCCTGAGATTATTATCGATGAAGAATTAAGGTTAAGAGCTTTGAAACCGATTGAAGCAATGCTTGACCTTTCCAAAAGCATCAAATAAAATAAAAAGAGCCGTCTCACTTGAGACAGCTCTTTTATTTTTACTGAGAAGGTATTTACAATTTTATGAAACTCCTCCGTCTACACAATCAATATGTACTAAAACTTTAGATTGGCAACATTTTGGCAAAGCATTATATGCTTTACATGAACTTGGAAAACCAGGACCAGGACCATAAGGTCCGGGAGGACAGTTTTCATTACACACAGTACCTCCATTAATAGATTGTAGATCTACTCGATTTAGTTTTTTTAGATTTTTCATAATAATTTAATTTTTTTGGTTATTAAATATAATACTTTTGCTTACATAAAAGAAAATAATGAGTAAAATATTTTTAGAAGACATCAAAATCTACGCTTATCACGGCGTTCTTCCTGAAGAAAACATTATCGGAACCAATTATATTTTAAATGCTGAAATTCACACAGATTTGTGGAATGCGGCAGTTTCTGATGATTTGAATGATACAATAAGTTATGCAGACATCAACGAGATCATTCATAATGAAATGAAGATCTCATCTAAATTATTGGAGCATGTTGCAGGAAGAATTATCACTAAAATCAACGAAAAATTTAATCAGATTTCTTATATCAAATTAAGAATTACCAAAACAAGCCCACCAATGAAAGGTGAGATGAAAGGCGCAAGTATTGAGCTTGAAAAAAGTTTTATTTAATTTTAATCAGGCAGACATATCGAAATGAAAAAAAATATAATTCTAAAAAAAATAAAAAATATCTCAATTTAATGATATTTTTATAGTTTAAAAACCTTTCTAAAAACCTATTTAACATAATAATTAATCCATAAAAAGTGATAAATAAATTTTGTAAATATTAAATAATCTTTTATTTTTGTAATTGTTGAAAACAAATGCGCAGAAAGTTTAGACAAAAAAAATCATTAATATTTAAACATTTAATTATGAAGAGAAAAGTTTTAATTAGCATGTGTACTCTTGCACTTATAACAAATTCTTGTACAAATGCTAGTGGTGAACAAGATTTAACACCTCAAACTTCAAACATTACTCAAAAAACTTCAAATGAAGAAATTAACAATCTTGCAAAGCAAATCGTACAAGTTTCTGCAAAAATTAATCTCAACGACAATTTAATTGAAACTAATGAGCAAAGATTTTATGATGATATTCAAAGTGGCTTAATTTTCAATTCACAATACACAACGTTTTCCGAAATGGGTCAAACTTTCGAAGATTATTTTGGTATAGATAAAAATGCTACAACTGAATTATTCACAATAATTTATGATAATAGAGTACTAATATCTGAAGTTGATCCAAAAGGTGAATTACTTAAAGAAGCAATTGTTCATGAAGCGGAAATATATACAGCTGCAAACCCTCAACAAAAAGTAATTTTTGGAGGATTAGTATATCTCATTAATCCAAAACAATGTGGTTGGGCTGTTGCTGCAGGAATTTTAGATACAGCTATTTCAGCTGTTGCAACTGCAGTTACTTCACCAACGGGTGCGGGAGCTGTAATAGGAGCTGCCTCAACAGCTACTTTTTATGCAACTACAGTTGCTGCAGCTGTTAGATGTAAAAAATAAAAATGGAAGCATACGTAATATATTTACAAACATTTTTAGCAATTTTGACTTTTTATCTTTTATTCAAAAAACGAAATTCTAAAACAGGGAATATTAACAAAAAAGTAAGAATTATATTGGTTTTAGCTATAGTTCTGTCTTTATTAATTATTATATATTTAGTTTTTAATAATAATTTAATAGCTAATAAATCCATAGAATATGTTGATTATTTTAGATATTCAGTATTAATGGTGTGGATTATTACATTAATAATCATGCTTACCAAAAAAGAAGTTTAAGGTATTTTCATTACCTAACGAGTGAGGTTATATATTTATAGCCTCACTTTTTTATTTATATTGTTTTTGTATTTTTGAAAAAAAATCCTTTGCAGATATTCAAAATATTATTTCTATTGCTTTCTATAGGTATTTTTTCGCAGAGCAATACTTCAGGTGATCCCATTTACAATTTCCCGAAAATAAAATCCAGCATTACGATGCCGGTTACAATTCCGTTGTCGGAGATCAGCAATATGATCAATGCTTCGGTAAAAGATCTGATTTTTCAGGATGATTCTTACAGCGATAACGATAATGACCAATTCAAAGTAAAAGTCTGGAAAACAAGACCGATACGATTAGTCGGAGATGCCAACCAGAATATTCTTATCGAAGTTCCGTTAAAAATATGGGCAGAAAAAGGAATCGGGACACTGGGAGTTTACACGTATCAGGAAACGACTTTTGAAACGGTGATGTATTTTAAAACAGCATTAAGCTTCAAAAATAACTGGACGATCAGCACTTTCACACAGCCAATGGGTTTCAAATGGGTCAGAAAACCTGTTCTGGATTTTGGTAAAATTCAGATTCCCATAACTTCTTTAGTAGAAAAAAGCTTAAAAGAACAGCAATATAAGTTTTGCAAAACGATCGATCAGCAAATGGCATCTCAGCTTAATTTTCAGCAATACGCTGTTTTAGCTTGGAATGCTTTTTCGCAGCCGTTCAATATTTCGGAAGAATATAATACATGGTTAAAAATAACTCCGATTAACATCAATATCACTCCTTTAAAATTCTATGGAAATCAAATTGACACCAATATCGGTATCGATATTTTTTCCGAAACCTACACAGGAACAAAACCCGAAGCTTCACAACCGGCAAAAGCTGTGATGAATTTTAATTTTATTCCGCTTTTAGCAGACCAATTTGTATTGCAGACTACTGCAAATATTCCATTTTCTGAAGCGACTGGTATCGCCAGAAAAATGTTTCTAAACAAAGAATACGATATCAGAGATTCTAAAGTAAAAATTACAGATATCAAAGTTTACGGTGAAGCAAACCGAATCATGATTGAAGCAGAAATGGAAGATTACATCAACGGAACCGCATTTATTTCCGGAATTCCTGTGTATGATGAGCTGAAAAAGAAAATCGTTTTGTCTGACACAAAATTCAAACTGAAAACCGCCAATATTTTACAAAAAACCGCCACGCTTTTATTTAAAGGAAAAATTGTAAAAATGATCGAAGATGAATATGGAATTCCTACTTCTGATCTGGAAAATTCGTCTAAAAAAAATATTGAAGAAGCCTTTAACAAAGAATATTACAAAGGCTTGAAAATGAGCGGCAAGGTTTTCAATCTGAAGCCTCATCAGATTCTTTTAAACAATTCTGGCATTACAGCTGTTATCGATACCAACGCAAATTTAAGATTTACTTTAAAAGGATTTTGAAACGACTATAAAAACTAAACCATTAATAAGAACCATGAGAAAATATTTACAAATCATTGACAGACACAGAGCTACAAAATGGGCAAGAGTTGCTAACATTGTTATTGACAGAATTGTTTTTAATTTACTATTTTTTGCACTTGGTCTCGCAGGAGGAGTTATAGACGGAATTTTCGGAATGTATTATTTTACCAAATTTTTTGATCAGTTAGCACATTTGGGAAGGGTCGCGGATATTATTATAACGAGTATTATCTTTTTCTTTTATATTTTCTTGATTGAATATTTTACAAAGGGAAGAAGTCCCGGAAAATTTGTGACAGGCACCAAAGTGATTATGATTGACGGCAAAGAGCCAACATTAAAAGATTATTTTATACGAAATATCTCCAGACTGGTACCTTTCGATGCTTTATCTTTTTTGGGAGAAAACGGGTGGCACGACACCTGGAGTGATACAAGAGTAATTATCATCAAAAATTATGAAGCTGAAAGACAGGCTAAAAGCGATATTGAAAGCCTGGGAAAACAAGAAATCGCATAAAAACTTTGTTTTGAATTATAAAATCTTCTATATTTGCACCACTTAAAAATGGTACTTTGGCCGAGCGGCTAGGCAGTGGTCTGCAACACCATCTACAGCGGTTCGAATCCGCTAGGTACCTCAAAGAACTCCAGTCTTCTGATTGGAGTTTTTTATTTACCTGTATCTTTATATATTTAATTTTTTACTTTTCTAGAATAACAGTATCTCTTATAATGACGCTGATCAAAATTGTAATACCAAAATCTTGACTTGATACGCTGCTTCGAAATTATAAAATACGTAATGGAAATTATTGCCATTATTCCACAAAAAATACACGCCGATTCTATTACAAAACTATAGTCCATAATATTTTAAAATTTGGTGACCATAAAGATATAAATAATTATTAAATCAATAATAATGCATTATGATTGAATTATATTCAATAAATACAAATTAAAGTTAAACAATATTCACAAAAAGCTAATTACTAAAAACAGGCATAAATAAATTTTAACATTTCTTTAACTAAAACTTGGCTTCATAATTGAACATACCACACCAAGATTTAAAATTTGAGTTATGAAAAATATATTACTAACAGGTTTTTTGTCAGCCATTATGCTGACAGCCTGTAAAAAAGACGACCAAGTTGCAGAGAAATCTCTCGAACAGCAAAAAATAGAGTTTCAGGCAAGACAGCTTGAAATAGAAAAGCAAAAATTAGCAATTGAAAAGGAAAGATTTGCTTACGAGGCTCAAAAAAGAACAGATAGTATTGCTGAAGTTCAAAAAGCGAAAGAAGCTGCTGCAGCCGCAAAACCTCAGGTAATAAGAGAAACAAAAACAATTTATAGAGATACCCCCTCCTCATCTGGTAACAGTGTTGCCAACAACGGAGGAAGCTCATCACAAGGGACCACAGCCACAAAAAAAGGCATCAGTGAAGCAGCAAAAGGCACTGCTATTGGTGTTGTAAGTGGTGCAGCCCTTGGTGCTATAGTTAACAAGAAAAACCGTGGCGGTGGTGCTGTTGTTGGTGGCATTATTGGCGGAGCAACAGGATATACCCTGGGTCGGGCACAGGACAGAAAAAGCGGTCGTGTACAGCCCAGATAAAAATAGTTGTAATAAAAACAATAAAAGATTGCTTATTTTTAGGCAATCTTTTTTTATGATTTTAATTTTACTCACTATAATGGTTATTATTCCCGTCCTTTCAGGTTGGGGAAAATTATTCGAGACCGTTTTCAAAACTCAGTTATGCGAAGGCACTTCAGGAAAAATCATTTCTGGAATTTTTGGTATCTCAATTGTCTGGACTGTTTTAGCTTTTTTTATTCCGTTAAATTTATATATTGAGGTTCCGACAATCTTAGTAGGTCTGCTCTACTTTTTTAAGGAAAAATTGTATCTTGATCTGAACTTTTTTTCTCGAAAAGATTATTGGTTATTAACAATAAGTTCTCTTTTTATTTTATTTTGCGGATCATTTCATCCTTATATTTTAGATCATTTCGGGTACTATTTACCAAGCATACAGTGGCTAAAGGAATACGGTCTGGTAAAAGGAATTTCAAACCTTGATCTTGTACTCGGTCAAATGTCGATATGGCACATTTTTCAGGCAGGATTTTCAAATTTCACAGACCCATTTTTAAGAATAAACACAGTTTTATTAATTGTATATCTTCTTTACATTATAGAGAAAAAAAGCTGGATTCAGCTATGTTTTCTTCCAGTTTTACTCTTGTTTTCGCAATCTCCAAGCCCGGATTTGCCAGTAATTATTTTTTCTTTAATTGTCTTAAACGAAATTCTTTCAGGCAATAAAAATACATCAGCACTTTTTGCTTTTTCCATATTTGTTTTTGCAACAAAACCAACAATGATCTGGTTACCAATTCTGACATTTTTCTACTCTGTCTTTATTACAAAGTTTCAGTTTAAAAATTTAATTTCCGGAACTCTGATCTTATTTTTATTTTGTTTAAAAAATATCTGGACATTCGGATATCCCGTCTTCCCCATTGCAATTATTGATTTAGGATTTGCATGGAAACCCAATCATGAGCTATTAAAATCTTCTTCTGAATTTGCCATTCTCAAAACTTTTGACAACCAGTATTCCTACACAGAAATTCAGAAGTTTTCAACATCTGACTATATTAAAAACTGGCTTTTTCTTGATGGAATTAAATCCGTCATCAATATTCTGTTTATTTTTAGTTTAATCATTTTCACCGTTTTTACTTTCATTAAAAAAAATAAAACCATCACTTTTATTTGTATTTCATTAATCATAAAAAGCATTTTAGTTCTACTGTTTTCGGCACAATACAGATTTTTCATTGATGTATTTTTTGTAATCATTTTTGTAATGTTTTTTACTTATTTGAATAAAAAGAAATCGCTCATAATTTATTCAGCATTAATGACATTTTTCGTCAGTTTTATAACTTTCCCTTCGGTTGCAGCTCAATTCATTCCAAGTTACAGAATGTCTTCATTCATGGGAGAATTTAAATCTGAACAATTATATACACCTTCAGTTTACGAATATAAAAAACACCATTCTTTCGAAACAGGAAATTTAAAGTTTAATGTATCGGAGAAATATCCCTTTAACTTTGATACGCCAATTCCCGCAATTTCTGAAAGCTTCATTTTTGACTATCAAAAAGCAGGAATCTTCCCTCAGTTGATTGATAAAAATAATATCCGAAAAGGTTTTATTTCAAAAGAAATGACGGAAAGTGAGCAAAAACAGGTCAAAAAAATAACTGATAAAATCACAAACTCTTATAAATAGTATCAACTCAAAGACTTTATTATCTGAATAAAAAACGGTAATTTTGTAGTATGTTCAATACTTTAGGGAATCTGCTCAGCCTGACGACTTTCGGTGAAAGTCACGGTCTTGCGTATGGCGGAATCATCAATAATTTTCCGGCTGGTCTGGAAATCAATTTAGAAAAAATCCAACACGAGCTTGACCGAAGAAAACCTGGTCAGTCAGCTATCGTTACACAACGTAAAGAAAGTGATACTGTGAAATTTCTTTCAGGAATTTTTGAAGGAAAAACTACCGGTACGCCGATTGGTTTTATGATTGAAAACGAAAATCAAAAATCAAAAGATTACGATCACATCGCACAATCGTATCGTCCGAGTCATGCCGATTTCACTTACGATCATAAATTCGGAATCCGTGATTATCGTGGCGGCGGAAAATCTTCTGCCCGTGAAACCATCAATTGGGTGGTCGCCGGAGCTTTGGCAAAACAGCTTTTATCGGATATAAAAATTAACGCTTATGTATCTTCCGTAGGCGAAATTTTCTGTGAAAAACCATATCAGGATTTAGATTTTTCTAAAACTGAAAGCAATGAAGTCCGTTGTCCTGACTCAGAAACAGCTGAAAAAATGATTTCAAAAATCAAGGAAATCAAAAAAGAAGGCAATACAATTGGTGGAACAATCACTTGCGTAATCAAAAATGTTCCCGCAGGAATTGGCGAACCTGTTTTTTCAAAATTACAGGCAGAATTGGCAAAAGCAATGCTCAACATCAATGCCTGCAAAGGTTTTGAATATGGAAGCGGTTTTTGTGGCGCAAAAATGACAGGAAGCGAACATAACGATGCGTTCAATACAGATTTTACCACAAAATCAAATCTTTCAGGAGGAATTCAGGGAGGAATCTCAAACGGAATGGATATTTATTTCCGTGTAGCTTTTAAACCTGTAGCAACTATTTTAAGACCTCAGGAAAGTGTTGATAAAGAAGGAAATCCCGTCACTGTAGAAGGGAAAGGAAGACATGATCCCTGTGTGGTTCCAAGAGCAGTTCCTGTTGTAGAAAGCCTGGCTGCATTTGTTTTGGCAGATCTTTTTTTGATTAACAAAACGAGAAATATCAATCAATTTTAACCATAAATATTTTAGGTAATGCAAAATTACTGGGAACAAAGTATTTCTTTCGAGGAATATGTTGAAATCGGAAAACATAGATTAGAAAACCCTGCCAATCAACAGGAAATCGACTATAAACAATATTACGAACTGGGACTGCAGAGAATTGAGAGAACATTAAAAAAGTATGTTCCGAATGAAGATCAATTAAAAGAATTGGAAACCAAAAAATTTGACGGAAAGATTTTAATTATTTCCGAAGTTTGGTGTGGCGACGCAAGTGCGACCGTTCCGGCTTTGGTTAAATTTTTCGAAGGTAAAAATGAGGTTAGAATTTTCCTTCGAGACAGTGATAAAAGCTTAATCAATCAATTCTTAACCAACGGAACAGAATCTATCCCCAAAGTTATTATTCTGGATAAAGATTTTAACGTAAAAAATTCCTGGGGACCACGTCCAAAATACGGTAAAGAATTGCTAATGAAATACAAAGCTGATCCTGAAAATTATACAAAAGATCATTTTTACAATGATTTGCAATTGTATTATGCGAAAAACAGAGGAAAAGACGCTATTCAGGAAATATTGGAGTTGTTATAGTTTTTAATAATTTAGTTATCAATAATATTACATTTAGTTTGTCATTCCGTAGGAATCTAAGCTGAATTTATAAAATTTATTCTGTCAATAATTTGTTGAGATTCCTACGGAATGACAAAAATGTAGTTTAATTTTTTCCATTAAAACAATTTTTATTAAAAAGTAAAAATGAAAAAAAATATAATTTATATCGTATTAATTGCCATTATCGCAGTAATCGCTTTTGTTCCCGGAGTAAAAGACAAATTGAAAGACCTGTTTTTTCCGGTTGCAACAATAGAGAGCGCCGTACATATTGAAGCAGATGATTATGATATTGATCTGAAAGGAATCAACGTTCCCAGTAACAATATGAAGAATTTCAGGAACAAACCTGTTTTTTTGAATTTTTGGGGAACATGGTGTCCTCCATGCAGGAAAGAATGGCCATCGATTCAGAGATTATATGACCGGAGGAAAGATAATGTAGATTTTGTTTTGATTGCGATGAAAGATGAAGAACCAGCCATAAGAAAGTTCCTGAAAGAAAATAATTATACCGTTCCTGTGTACATTGCACAAAGCCCTATCTCGGAAAAAATTCTTCCAAAAGTGTTCCCTACAACATTCTTACTCGATGAAAACGGAAGAATCCTCATCAAAGAAGATGCAGCAACAGACTGGGATTCAGAATCTATTCACCAGTTTATAGATAACATCATTAAATAAGTTTTAACTTAAATTATAATTTGTTGGTATAGAATTTGAGAAGTTTAGAGAGTTGAAATTATTTTAAAACAAACACAAAATGAAATATTCAAAACTTAATTTAGCTAAAGAAGCAATCAGTCACAAAGGCTTCGTAAAAAAAATACCTGACATTTTCAGAATGGTAAAAATGTGGAGAAAAGGAGAATATCCTGTAAAATCGATAGATCTTATTCTACCGTTGGTTGGTCTTCTTTATGTTGTTTCTCCCATCGACATCATTCCTGATTTCATTATTGTTGCAGGAGTTTTAGATGACATAGCTGTCTTATCTTTAGCCATTCCGAAACTGATCCGTGAAGTAGATAAATTTCTGCTTTGGGAAGCCGAAAGAAAATACAGCACAGACGGCTCTAAAGTAATTGATGCTGAAATTATTAAATAAAATTGAACCATTCCTTTCCGGGATGGTTTTTTGCATATGGTCAATTGCTTCGTTGCGAACTTCAAAATACGAATTTACATTTTCACCTGCAAAACAAAATTCGCAATTGACTTTTAACATCATTTCCTTAAATTTGCAACATCTAATAAAAAATAATGGAAAGTAAAAAAGAATTCTTTTTAGAGTGTTATAAGCTTGGCATCATCAAATTCGGAAGATTTACCTTAAAAAGTGGGATTGAAAGTCCGTTTTATGTAGATTTAAGACCTTTAGCATCAGATCCCAAAATTTTGAAAAATCTGGCTAATTATTTATTGGAAATGCTTCCTCTTGATAATTTTGATCTGATCTGCGGAGTTCCTTATGCTGCACTTCCAATGGCTACGGCAATGTCTCTGGAAAGCTATATTCCATTAATTATTAAAAGAAAAGAAGCAAAAAACTACGGTACGAAAAAACTGATCGAAGGAATTTACCAGAAAGGCCAAAACTGCCTTTTGGTAGAAGACGTAATTACTTCCGGAAAATCTTTGATTGAAACCATTGCAGAAGTTGAGCAGGAAGATCTGAAAGTTGCTGACATCGTTGTCGTTTTAGACAGAGAGCAAGGCGGAAAACAGCTTCTGGAAAGCAAAGGATACAGAGTTCATACCCTTTTCAATATTTCAGAAGTTTGCACGATTCTTCAGGAGGAAGGCGAACTTTCTGATGACGAAGTAAAAAGAATTCAGGATTTTCTTGCCGGAAACCATATTCAGTTTGAAGAGATCACCAGACTTTCTTATCAGGAAAAATTTGAAACTGCACAGCATTCTGTTTCAAAAAAACTATTAGAAGTTGCGTTGGCAAAAGAATCCAATCTTATTGCTTCAGCTGACGTTACTACAACTCAGGAATTATTGGAACTGGCAGAAAAAGTGGGACCACACATTATTGCATTAAAGACTCACATCGATATTATTTCTGATTTTGATTACCAAAATACCATCGTCCCGTTGAAAGAAATGGCGGTAAAGCACAAGTTTTTATTAATGGAAGACAGAAAATTTGCTGACATCGGAAACACACAGGAACTTCAGTTCACAAGCGGAGTTTTCAAAATTACAGATTGGGCAGATTTTGTAACGTCTCAGGTGATCGGTGGTTTTGAATCTTTAGACTGTTTCAAAAACGTAGGCGTTGTAGCAATTATCGGAATGTCTTCAAAGGGAACTTTAACGACAAACAGCTACAGGGAAGAAGCTTTGAAAGTTGCTTTATCACATCCGAACGTTATTGGTGGAGTTTCTCAGAACGCTCTTCCTGACGAAATGTTGTTGTTTACACCGGGAGTTAACCTTGCAGATTCGGGTGACGGAAAAGGTCAGCAATACAATACTCCGGATCATGTTTTCAAGACATTGCATACCGATTTTATCATTGTGGGAAGAGGAATTTACAAATCTGAAAATCCCGCAGAAGCTGCAATCACTTATAAAAACGAAGGATGGAAAGCCTATTTGAATTCTTTAGAAAAAAATGCGATCCAACAGTAAAAAATCATCTGTATTGTATTTAAAATAAGTTATATTTGATGCTTTATCATCAAATTGGAAAAGTTTAGTATTTGTTTTATTCTGTTTTGTGCAATTGTGCAGGTTTCTGCACAGAAAGACAGCATTTCTGTTAACGCAAAATTATCTCAGAACAAAAAAAATCTTGAAGTAAGACAGGAAATTATTTATCACAACGATTCTGAAAAACCTTTAGACAGTATCAAACTCCTCAATTGGACAGCAGCTTATAACAAAAGAGGAACTTCTCTGGTTTACCGTAAACTTGAAGACCGAAACAACAGTCTCCATTTTGCAAAACCTGAATTATTAGGTAAAACTTCTGACCTGATGATCACCAGCAATGAAAATCAACTGGTTACCAAAAATGATTTGTCTGAAGAGAATTTATATTTTGTTTTAAATAAACCTTTGCAGGCTGGCGAAAGTATAAAATTACAATTACACTATCAGATTCAGCTTCCTGATAAGAAATTTACAGGATACGGAACTTCTGAAAACAATATTGCTTTAAAATATTTCTTTATTGTTCCGGATCATTTTGATCCGGACAATATTTCTTCAAGAAACTTCCAGGACATTGAAGAATCCGTAAATTTTAATACGCATTGGAAAGTCAACTTTGATCTTCCGGCAAATTATTTTGCAGAAGGAAATCTTGAGCAAAATCCAATCAATTCTTTTAATGGATATTTAGATGCTGATCCAGAATTTGTGATTTCTCAAAATCAGTTTCAGAAGATTGAAGTAAATTCAGAAGATATTCATACTGAAATAAAATTCGGATACACACTCAGTCCGCAGGAAATTCAGAATTTAGAATTTTTCCTTCCGCTTCAGCTCAGATTTATCAAAGAAAAAACAGGTTATATACCGGAAAGAATTTTTATTTCAGATAAATTCAGGGCAAAAGAAGATTTTTTCGGGAACAACGACATCAGTTTCTGGAAATTCAGGTTTAAACTTTTTACAGATGCTGAAAAAGCAGATCTGGATTACTTTGGGATCATCGCAAAAAAAACTCTCGATCAAAGCATAATTACAGATAAAGAAGATCATCATTGGTTCAAAAACGGACTGAAATCTTATCTTGAAATTCAATATTTGAAAAAATTCTACGGAGAAACAAAGCTTTTGGGAAATTTGCCTGAAACAAGTATTCTAGGAATCAGACCTCTCAAATGGTTTCACGCTTCAGATGTAAAGTTGCTCGACCGTTATGGTTTGGCGTATCAATACATCATGTCTCAGAATCTTGATCAGAAAATCGACGAACCGTTTTCAGCATTGAGTAATTTCAACGATATGGCGATCAGCAGCTTTGAGACGGGGAGTCTTTTCAGTTTCTCTGCCGACAAAATGGGTGAAGAAAATTTTAATCATTTAATTAAAACTTATATTGCTGAAAACAGAGATCGTGAAATCAATCCTGAAGAATTTCTAAAGCAACTTTCACAAAAAGAACCGTCAACAGATTATTTAACAGAGTTTTTAAAGCAGAAAAACAGAGTTAATTTTAAATTGAAAAAATTCAGAACTAAAGATGATTCTTTAGAAATCAGAATTGCTAAAAATACAGACGAAGCAATTCCCGTGAAGCTGGAAACGCAAACACGAGATGGCGAACGAAAATCTTACTGGATAGAAACAGCCGAAAATGAAAGATTAAAAACCGTGAATCTTCCTGCAGAAAATATTTACAAGATCACATTAAATGATGATTACATTTTCCCGGAGGCTAACTATCGTGACAATTTTTTATATACAAAAGGTTTATTTTCAAACTCAAAAAAAATAAAATTTAAACTTATAAAAGATATTCCGAACCCGGAGTTTAATGAAATTTATCTTAATCCAAGAATCCGATTTTCCAATACTTATGATAAGTTTTTGATTGGGATGAATTTTAAAAACCAATCACTTTTTGATCAGAAATTCCTTTATTCAATTACTCCGTCTTTCAGTACCGGAACAGGAAAACTGACCGGATCAGGAGCAGTTGAATATTCATTTCTTCCAGCGGAAAGCATTATTCAAAGTCTGACTTTTGGAGTTTCAGGATCATATTTTCATTATGATTATGATCTGGCTTATCAAAAAGCTTCACTGTATTCTGCTATCAGATTTAGGAAAAATCCGAGAAGCACTGTAAGTCGTGGAGCAAGTTTTTCATATAATTATTTTCAAAGAGATCTGAACGCAAAAATGATTGCAGAACGTGATTACGAAAAATACAATCTTTGGACACTTGGTTATGGATATGCCGATAATCAGATGATTCACGAGAAAAGCTTCAGCATCAGTACTCAGGGAATGCAGGATTTTAATAAAATTACGGCAGAAGCTTTCTACAGATGGGAATTTGCACCAAGACAAAAACTAAGTCTCAGATTATTCGGAGGGTATTTTGCAAGAAACGAAACAAGAAACAGCACTTTCGATTACGGAATTTCACGAGTTTCTGATTATTCCTTCTCTTATAATCTTCTGGGACAAAGTGCAACAGGCGGAATTTTGTCTCAGCAATTTGTTTTGGCAGATGGTGGTTTTAAATCTTTTATTCCCGGAACGGTCAATCAATGGATCACATCATTTAATGTTGATACAAGTGTCTGGAAAATCTTTCATATCTATGCCGATGCGGGAGTTTATAAAAACAAAAATAATCCTGCACAGTTTATCTGGGACAGCGGCGTAAAAGTAAGAGTGATTCCTGATTTCCTTGAAATCTACTTTCCCGTTCAGTCTTCTTTAGGCTTCGAACCCGGATTTAAAGATTACGGAAAACGCATAAGATATACCTTGATTCTGAATCTAAGCACCATCATCAATGCTGCAAGAAGAGGTTGGTACTAAATAAAAAAACAGCTGCCAAATGACAACTGTTTTTTTATAAAATTAAAGTTTAAATTAATCTTTTAATATCTTCTGAGAGACCGGTTGATTATTTACCATTCCTGTTACAATGTAATTACCTTTTTGTAACTCAGCAATATTTAAGGTTGTTCCTCCTTTTACAGAAGCAGTTTTTACAAGTTGTCCGCTCAGACTGTAAATTTTTACGTCTTTCACATCACTTCCAAAGGTGATTTCTTCATTCTTAACAAATGAATTTTTGATAAACTGAGATTTTACAGAATTATTTGAAACATCATTCACTGCTAACACACCTGATGATTGGGGAGTTGGCAATGATATGGTAAAATCAACATTATTATTATTGGTATCGCCAGTTGTTCTGGTAATAGAGTTAAGAATTGTTGGTGAAGGCGCCGCTCCTGCTCCTTCAAACTGATTTGCGAGACCATATCCTACAAAATCTAAAACATTACTAGCTGTGGGTCCGGTAACCTGCGTTGCATTGCTTGCCAAAGCAACTTTTCCTGAAGTAAGTGCAAGACCAACTCCTACTCCAACACTTGGAGAACCGTCAATATTCAAAAGAACACTTACGATAAGATTAGGATTAACCAAATTAATTAGTCCGCCTAATCCATCAGATCCTTGTTGAATCAAATAAGTTTGTCCGGGACTCAAAGTAATATTCGGCAAGTTGTTATACTGAGTAAAAGATCCCGTTGAAGATGCATACTGAATGGTCGCACCATTGAGGGAAGCTGTAGAACTACCTATATTTTTCAATTCTATGAAATCGTTGGTAATTGCGGCTCCTAAAAGTCCACCTCCAGTATAGATTTCATTAATTACAATCTGGGCATTAGAAAATGCAACTATCGAAACTAGTCCGATAAAAGTAAATACTTTTTTCATAACGATAATATTTTGATTTGTTAACAAACAAACAGCAAAAACAATACCATATACCCAAAAATACACAAATTATGTTAAGATTATCTTAAAGTAATATTTAGTTGAAAAATAAAAGCCACTTCAATGAAGTGGCTTTCAAATTATGAATGCTAATAACTAGTCTTTCAAAATCTTTTGAGAAACGGGTTGGTTATTTACAGTTCCTGTTACGATGTAATTTCCTTTTGCCAATTCAGCAACGTTCAAAGTAGCACCTTCTTTTACAGAAGCAGTTTTAACAACCTGACCTGTAAGCGTATAAATTTTAATATCTTTCACATCAGCTCCAAAAGTGATTTCTTCGTTTTTAACAAAAGTGTTTTTTACAAAGCTTGATTTAATTTTGTTCAAATCTGAAACAGCAAGAACTACAGGTGGCGTGGTTGTTACTACTAAATTATCTATTTCAATAAATGGAGTTTCAGTTACACTATCTTGTCTTAAAAAGAAAGCACTCGCTGATGTTAAATCCGTTCCAGTATGTGTATCTATTGGTGTAGCTAACAAATTATTTACCCATAAATTTACTGTATCATCAGAGGTACCTGAGTTAAAGTTATACCCTACGGTAATCTGATAAGTTTGATTGATATTATAGTCCGCTGTAGTCCACGTTGTAGTTGCCCCTGCTGCAGTTCTAACCTCAATACCTAATTTATATGTAGTATCAGTAATTTTTTTCGTCCATATAGTACCACCAAAAGTAGTATTATCCTGTCCAAAACCAGCAAAATACCCACCATCTGCCAATGTTGCAGCAGTGATATTAGTTATTTTTAAATTCATTGAATAAAAAACACTCCCAGAAGTTACAGGCGTAATAGCTTGCTTCAAATCTTCACCAACTCCATCAAATTTTACAACACCAGATTGGACTAAAATTTTGTCTGTAGCATTTGCAGATTGTACCGCCCAGTTACCTTGTCCATTAAGATCTCCGTCTGGATAAGTAAATGTTTCATTATAAGGTAGAGTTGCTTGTGCATTTGCCATTCCAGCAACTGCAACAACCCCCAAAACAGTAAAGATTTTTTTCATAACTTAAATTTTTAATTATTAATAATTTACATTGCAAAATTAAAGCATTTTTTACACATAAAACAATATTAAGGTTAATTTACTGTTAATAATACTAAACACTGTACTGTTCACATATTTTAGTTATTTTTACCAATTATTTTTAAAGATTTGCGGAATTCAGTTCTGATTTTCTTGCTTTTTTTTCTGGGCTTATCGTTGAATAACGCCCAAATTTTCTCGTGGAAAAATCCCAACATTCCGAAAGACAGTATAAAGAAGGACAGCATTCTCGCAGCAAGGCTTGAACAGGACATTTTCGCAAAAGACACAATGGATTTTGTGAAAACCAGCAACAGAATCATCGTTGACGAAGCGGTATTGGCAAAGAATGACAAAAGAAGATTTTTAGGCGAATTAAATTCTAAAGGATCAATCATCCGCGGAATTACTTTCGGGAACAATCAGGGGCAATCTGTGCAGAGTTCTATGGATCTCCAAATTTCAGGAAGACTGTCAAAAGATGTAACGATTTTAGCAAGTATTTCAGATCACAATTTACCGATTCAGGCAGATGGTTACACACAGACGCTTGAAGAATTTGATAAAATCTACATGCAGCTCAATATTAAGGATAAATCTATTCTTAGAGCTGGGCATTTGGATTTGGTAGATGATAAAAATTATTTTGCGAAATATCAGCGACGAAGTATGGGACTTCAGTTTCAAACGCAATTCGGAACTGAAAACAAAACTTTTGTAGATGTTTCGTTAGGCGTAGCCCGAAGTGAATTTCACAGAATCCGTTTTCAGGGAGTGGAAGGAAATCAGGGACCTTATCGTTTAACAGGAAAGAACGGCGAACAATTCATCACTTTGATTTCAGGTTCTGAGCAGGTTTTTATCGACGGTATTTTGATGAAACGTGGTGAAAACCAGGATTACGTTATCAATTACAATACAGGAGAGGTTACCTTTACCAGTTTCCGACCGATTTTCCAGCAGAATTTTATTACCATTTCATTTAATTATACCAACAGAAACTATTCACGATATTTATTTACCGGAAAAGTGCAGCATCAACGTGAAAAATTCAGAATTGGTCTGAATTGGTTTATGGAGAATGACAACAAAAATGCTCCATTAGCTTTAAATTTATCTAAAGAAGATGAGCAGATTTTAGCTGATGCAGGAAACGATCCCAACCTGATGTATGCTCCGTCAGGAGTAGTCACAGAATATGACGTAAATAAAATTTTGTACAGTCTCGTTCAGGATACAAACGGAAGTCACTATCAGTTTTCAACAGATGTTACTCAAACTTTATATACTGTTTCGTTTACCTACTTCGGTGCTAACTTAGGAGATTATAAACTGATACAGACAACGAATAACGGACGTGTTTTTGAATATGTTGGTCAAAATTTAGGTGATTACAGAGCGGTAAGAAAATTGCCTTCGCCGCAAAAATCACAGGTTTACACCATGAATTCCGAATATCTTTTAAAAGACGGAAAGATAGGTGCAGATATTTCTTTAAGCAACTACGATCTTAATTTATTTTCATCAAAAGATTCTGATCAGAATTTAGGATATGCTGCAAGAATTTTCGGGAACAAAACATTTACAAAAAACAGTTGGAAAGGAACTCCAAGTTTTGAATACCAATACATCGATAAACAATTTCATATTCTGGATCGAATTAATGATGTAGAGTTCTCCAGAGATTTCAACTTAGCTCAAGAGTTCAGCGGAAAAACTCAAAACAGATTTATTTTTAACTTTCTTAATAAATGGAACAACAAATCTGTTCTAAACTACCGTCTCAACTATCTTGACGAACAGGATTCTTATAAAGGAATCAAAAATGATTTAGACTTTAGCTGGATCAAAGGAAAATTCCTGACCAAAGGAAACCTATCTTATCTTGATACCAATGCAACTTTACAGGACACAAAATTTATCCGTGGCGGAGCCTCTTCAGAATATACCGGACAAAAAGGAAGCTGGGCTTTGGGGGGAAGTATGGAACACAATGAAAAGAAATTTAATGAAACTCAACTGATGGATGTCACCAGTTTCAGCTGGAAAGAATTGTTTGTACAAAAGAAAATTGGTGACAGTACAAGAACAAAGCTTTTGGCTAAAATGTACATCAGAGATAATGACTCTGTACGTGATAACAGACTTCAGAATATGAACAGAATTTTAGGTTTCATGGCAGAAAGTCAGTTGATCAAGACAGAAAAGACGACCTTAAATGCCTTGATTCATTACAGAAAATTCTTCTACAAAAATGAGGATGTCGATATGAATCAGAATAAAGATTTTGTAGTCGGAAACCTTTTGTATAATCAACAGTTATTTAAAAACGGTATGCGTTTGCAGGCATTCTATGAATTAGGAAACGGACAGGAAGCGCAACGTGAATTTCAATATATCAAAGTAACTGACGGACAGGGAGTTTATAAATGGACCGATTACAACGGTGACGGAACTCAGCAGTTGGATGAATTTGAAATTGCGGAGTATTCCGATCTGGCGCAATATATCAGGATTTACACCAATTCGGTTCGGTACATTCCTTCCAACAAAAACAAATTGCAGTTGGCATTATTTGTCAATCCGTCGATTGTATTTAATTCTGAAAATAAGTTTTTAAAACGATGGAATTTTAATGTTTCATTAAACTCTCAAAACTCATATTTCAAAAGAGATAAAGTTTTGGTTCTAAATCCGTTTGAGAAAAGTGATGATCAGATTCTCAAAAATCAGAATATATTGGCTTCCGTTCAGTTTAATCCTACCGAAAAGTCAGGTTGGAACGGGAACTATCGTTTCATTGCGAACGACAACCTCATCAATGCCAATTTCAGCAACGAAGAACGGAATCAGACTTCCCATTTCGTCAATCTTGGATATTGGTTTAATAAAGAATTCAGAGTAGATTGGGAAAACTCTGTTCATGATCTGCAAAATTCATCACAGCTTTTTGCCACGAGAGATTACCGATTGAATAATTTTGAGACCAAACCCAAAGCAACCTACAAATTTACCGACGCCATACAAGCCGAATTTTCGTCTGCTTATCGCGAAAAGAAAAGAGTGGACGGCGAAGAACTTCTGAAAGCTTTTGACATCACCGGAACAATTCAGTGGGAACGTAAGAAAACTTCTATCAGAGGAAATTTCTCATTCATTAACAATGATTTTACCGGAAACAATTTCAGCATTGTCGGAAATCAAATGCTTGACGGTTTAAAACCAGGAAAAAACCAAGTCTGGAGTGTATTTATCCAGCAGGCGATCAATTCTTTCTTACAATTAAATTTAAATTATGAAGGAAGAAATTCGGGAGATCGAACCATTCATATTGGAAGTATGCAGGTGAAGGCTAGTTTTTAAGATTAGAAACAAAATTAGTAATCATTCCTATTTTTTTAATCAAACCATCGAGTTTGTTATTTCGCAGAATCTTAATATTTTATTTTTCTGCATTTAGATTCCTACGGAAATCAAAGATTCCACGTAATGAATAACAAAAGAATATTAATTCATTGTCAAAATTAATCATCAAGTAAATAATGTAAAGTTTGTCATTCCGGAGGAATCTCAATATTTCAGTAGTATTGCAGCAAGATTCTGTGGAATGACAAAGTGTATTAGTTATTATTAAATTTTAAATTTCCTATATTTGTTCAGTAATAAAACACGGGGTGCCGCAAGGCTGAGATCATACCCGATGACCTGATTTGGATAATGCCAACGTAGGGATGTCTGCTTAAAATATTTTCATTTTATGCTTTATTCGTTCGCATACTTATCTGTGGTCAGAACCGAATAAATCAATTCAAAATAAAATGGAAGTAACAAAGTATTCCGGAGAACTTATTCCCCAACAAGACAAAAACTGGCAAGGAAGACCCGAATGGTTTTTCAACCGAGAACATACCGATACCTACGAATTGTGGTATGAAGGCAGATACAAACGTGCTGAAATCTGGCAGAAAAAAGTAATGGAACAGCTCGTTTCTAAAGATCAACGAGTAAAAACACTATTAGAATTCGGCTGTGGCACTACCCGATTTACCCGTTGGTGGAAAAACATTGGGATCGAAGCAACAGGCGGAGATATTTCACCTCTAATGCTCTCACAGGCGATTCATCTTTTTGAAGGCGATCTGGTAATGGCGGATTCTCATTTTATGCCTTTTAAAGATCATACTTTCGACTCACTGGCATTCATCACAACATTTGAATATTACAAAGATCCGGTGAAAGTTATCCGAGAAGCAGCCCGCGTTGCCAAATACGGAATTGCAATGGGGATGATGAACAGAAACTCTCCTAAAGTTGCCCGCAGAAGAGTACAGCAGTTATTTGGAAAAAATCCTTTTTATGTGACAGCTACTTTTTATACTCCGAAGATGTTGACTGAGATTATTGAAAAAGCTTTGGTCGGACGAAAATATACGATTGAATGGACATGCACAGGACTACCAAAATGGTTTCCAGTACAGCAGTGGAATGTTCCTGTAGGAGATTTCTTTGGTTTGTATATCCAACTAAATGATGTAGAATGAGTGAAACTTTAGGTAAAATCAATCATTCCCAATTCGAAGATTTTCTCAAACAACGATGTGGAAAAGAGCGTGATGAAGTGCTTGTCGGTCCTGAGTTTGGCGTTGATGTTTCAGTTGTCGATCTGCATGGCGGAAAAGCAATGGCGTTGACGAGCGATCCTTTATCGTTAATTCCATCTTTGGGTTTGGAGGAATCAGCTTGGTTATCGGTTCATTTGATGGCAAATGATATGGCGACGACCGGTTTTGCACCGATGTTCGGACAGTTTGTTTTAAATCTTCCGGCTCATCTTTCTAAAAATGATTTTGAAATTTATTGGAATTACATACATCAGTTCTGTAAAGATATTGGAGTAAGCATCACCGGAGGACATACCGGATTTATCGAAGGTCAAAACTCCACCATCGCAGGTGGCGGAACTTTTATTAGCATTGCTCCGAAAGATGAAATTTTGGTTTCAAAATATGCAGAACCGGATGATGCAATTTTAGTAACCAAAACAAGCGCAATTTCATCTACAGCCATTTTAGCCATGAGCTTTCCAGAAACAGTAAAAAATAAAGTCGGGAAAGAGTTTTACTATTCTGCTTCAGCGTCTTTTTACGAAACCTCATCATTGAAAGATGCTTTAACCGCAGTGCAAATTGACAATTCCGGAGTTACAGCAATGCATGATGTGACGGAAGGCGGAATTTTGGGAGCGATTTACGAATTGGCAATTGCATCAGGCAACGGAGCTGAAATTATTAATGAAAAAATTCCAATTGGAGAAGTTCAGTCGGCAGTTTGCAATCTGTTTTCGTTAGATCCGAGATATTGTATTGGTGCAGGTTCTATGATTATTACCTGTAAAAAAGAAAAAGCTTCGGAGATTATTTCAAGACTGGAAACCAATCAAATTCCCTGCACAGAAGTGGGAAAGATGACCGAAAAATCTAATGGAATTAAATTAATTGAAAACGAAAAAGCAAATGATTTAATGTATTTCGAAGAAGATCCTTATTGGAAAGCATTTTTTAACGCTTATAAAAACGGCTGGAAATAATGAGAAAGCAAACCATAGAATCGGGAATCTATTTAATTATTGATCCTTCAATAGATGAGGAAATTCTTTTTTCTAAATTAAATTTAATTGCAAAAGAAAAAATATCAGCTATTCAGATTTGGGACAATTTTGGAGAAAATCAGAATATTGAAGAACTGCTTTT
The DNA here is from genome assembly GCF_058310155.1 of Chryseobacterium sp. DT-167. Lineage (NCBI taxonomy): Bacteria > Pseudomonadati > Bacteroidota > Flavobacteriia > Flavobacteriales > Weeksellaceae > Chryseobacterium > Chryseobacterium sp. DT-167. Next base: position 154,456 of record NZ_JBZEEQ010000004.1, read on the forward strand.
AAAAATCCATGAAATTGCTTCGCTAAACAACATTCCGTTGATCATCAATAACCTTTGGGAATATTTGAAGCAAATTCCTTTGAACGGAATTCATTTCGATGAAATTCCTGAAAATTTTAATGAAATAAAAAACGAGATCAACAGTGACTGCATTGTTGGAATCACCTGCAATAATGAATCTTCAACAATTAAATACGCTGAAGAACATCAGTTCGATTATATTTCTTTCTGTTCGATGTTTCCATCAAAAACCGCAAACAGCTGTGAACTGGTCAACTTTGAAACCGTTGAAGAAGCGAAAAGTATTTTCAGTAGAAAGATTTTCTTAGCTGGAGGAATTGATTTAGACAATATTAAAAATTTAGATGAACTAAACTATGACGGAATCGCAGTTGTTTCAGGAATCATGAATGTAGAAAACCCATCAGAAACCATTAAAAAGTATCATCAAAAAATTAAAAAGTAAAACAATGAGAATAAAAACCATAGAAAAACTGTGTTGTCCGTTTGACAAATCAGATTTAGATTTAACGATCATTTTACAAGACGAAACCGAAAATATCACAGAAGGTTTATTAATCTGTGGCAATTGCAAAAGAGTCTACCCGATCATCAGCGGAATCCCCATCATGTCACCCGATGAATACCGTGAATTCAAACTTGAACAACCCGTTTTAGAACGCTGGGAAAAGCATTTGGAAGGCAAAAAAATAGAGAATTTCAGGTTGATTTCATGACGATAACAACAATAGATAATTTCAAAATGCTGAAAGTTTAGAATTTCGTAAATTTGCGGCATGATAAAAATAGGCAACATAGAACTGCCGGAATTTCCGCTTCTACTTGCTCCGATGGAAGATGTGAGTGATCCTCCGTACAGACGACTTTGTAAATTGCATGGTGCAGATATGATGTATTCAGAATTTATTTCTTCTGAAGGTTTGATTCGTGATGCAATGAAAAGCAGAAAGAAGCTTGATATTTTCGATTACGAAAGACCTGTAGGAATCCAGATTTTTGGTGGTGATGAAGAAGCAATGGCGATGTCTGCAAGAATTGTGGAAACAGTAAACCCTGATCTGGTGGACATTAATTTTGGCTGTCCGGTAAAAAAAGTGGTTTGCAAAGGTGCAGGAGCCGGAGTTTTGAAAGATGTTGATCTGATGGTTCGTCTGACGAAAGCCGTTGTAAGCTCAACAAGTCTTCCTGTGACGGTAAAAACACGTTTGGGATGGGACAGCAATTCAATTAATATTGATGAAGTGGCTGAACGTCTTCAGGAAACGGGAATCAAAGCTTTGACGATTCACGCAAGAACGCGCGGACAAATGTACAAAGGTGAAGCTGACTGGGAACACATCTCAAGAATCAAACAAAACCCAAATATTGAAATTCCTATTTTTGGAAACGGCGATATCGATTCGCCTGAAAAAGCTTTAGAATATAAAAATAAATACGCCTGCGACGGAATCATGATTGGTCGTGCTGCGATCGGTTATCCGTGGATTTTTAACGAAATCAAACATTTCTTTGCCACCGGAAAACATCTGGATGCACCAACCATTTCAGACCGACTTTTGGCTGTTCGTCAACACGCAGAATGGAGTGCTGAATGGAAGGGAGAGAAATTAGGCTTGATTGAAATGAGACAGCATTACAGCAATTATTTCCGTGGAATTCCTCATTTTAAAGATTTCAGAAGAAAGTTTCTTGAAGTGTATTCTTTGGTTGAAATGGATGAGGTGATCAAAGAAACGCAAGATTTCTATCTTGAATTTGCAGCTCAACAAGCATAAAAAAAAATAAAACCATCAGTTAATTCTGATGGTTTTTTAGTTTGACTATTCAGGATATATAATTATTTCTTAATATCAGTTTTCACGTCCTGATATGTTTTTTCTACAGCTTTTGCGCCTTTTTTACTTTTATCACCTACCCAATTCGCGCCTTTTTTCACGCCTTTTTCTGTAGCTTTGGCTCCTTTTTTTGCGGTATTACCCGTCCATTTTGCTCCTTTCTGAACACCTTTTTTGGTTGCGTCGGCTCCTTTTTTAGCAGCATTTCCTACAGCTTGAGCGTCTTTTTTCACAGTTTCTTTTACAGTCTGCTTTTCCTGTGCATTGGCAGATAGTGTGATTAATAAAATTGCCAGAATTGAAATTGTTTTTTTCATTGTATTTAAAAATTTAGATTAAAATTACTACTTTATTTTGTTTAAAATCAAATTTTTTCAGTTTGTTTTCCGGGAATTATCGGGCTCTTAAGCTTCGTTATTGGTTGAAATATTAGTATTTAAAACCCTTCCAGCGTTTCGAACGCTGGAAGGGTTGAATATAAAATGGTCAGAAAAAAATATAGAAATAATAAACCCATCAAAATCTGATGGGTTTGTTATTTTAATATCCTTCCGAGGAAGATTCATTTTTAATTAGAGCCAAAGCTGAGGAAGTTCCTATCCTCTTGACACCGAGATTAATCATCTTCTCGGCATCTTCGGGAGTTCGTACTCCGCCTGCTGCTTTTACAGGAAGTTTTCCTGCGTTGTCAAGCATTATCTTAATGCCCTCAAATGTTGCTCCGTTTGGTTTCCCGTTTTTTGTTTCATAAAAACCTGTTGAAGATTTTACAAAAATTTCAGATAAATCATTTTCAGAAAAATTTTCTTCTGCCCAATTAGAAATATTTTTAGTCAGATCAGCAATTTCCTCATCCGTTAAAGCTGCAATCTCGATGATCCATTTGGCAATTTTATGATGATTGATACACAATTGTGTACACCGCAAAAATTCATCTTTTACTAAATCTAAATCTCCTTTAAGATATGCGGAATAATTGATCACAAAATCTAATTCGTCTGCACCGTCTTCAATTGCTTTTCTGGCTTCTTCTAATTTTTCATCAACAGAATAAATCCCTTCATGAAAACCGATCACCGTTCCTACAACAACCTCTGAATTCTTTTGCTGAATATATTCTTTGATCTCCGAAACGTAATCGGGACGAATCATTACTGCAAAAATGCTATTATCAATAGCAACCTGCGCAAGTTTTTTGTCCGTCTGTAAAGTTTCTTCCTCCGAAAGACCAGATTGAGCAGGTGTTTTTAGATAGGTTGAATCCAGATATTGAGCAATATTCATGACAACTTATACTTTTAATTGTCTGTAGATCCCTTGTTCAAGAGAAATGAAAGTTTCTGTTCTGGTAACACCTTTCATTTTCTGAAGTTTATTTAAAATCTCCATCAAATGATCGTTGTCTTTGCATAAAACTTTAAGAAAAATTGTGTAGTTTCCTGTCGTATAATGCGCTTCTACCACTTCATTTACTTCCTTCAGTGATTTTACAACGTCATTGTAATGACTTGGCTGATCGAGGAACATTCCGATATAGGAGACTACTTTGTATCCTATTTTTCTTGGATTAAGGAATGAAATAGAGTTTTCTATTACCCCTGCATGTTCCAGTTTTTTAATTCTTTGGTGTACAGCTGTAGTTGAAATTCCTACCTGTTTTGAAATGAAAGCTAATGAACTTTTGGCATTATCCATCAACATATAGATGATTTCTTTATCCAGAGGATCTAAATGGTAGCTTGTACTTGTTGAGTTTTTCATCGTTGATTATTACTTTTTATATTGTCATTTATTTTTTTAATACTACAAAAACAGGAAAATGGTCACTGTACCCCCCTAAATAACGGGTTCCTGCATAAGTTCTGAATGGTCTTTCATTAAACATCTTGTTGCGGCTTCTCAGCTTTTCCGGTTTAAAAATTCTGGCATCATAAAAAGACAAAAGAGAGTTATTCTCAAAAAAAGACTGTGATAACAGGATTTGATCAAACAACAAACCAGATTTATAGTGAAATGCAGAGTAATTCTTAGTAGAATATAGTTCCTGAAAAGGATTTTGCAAAACTTTCTCATGAGTATCATCAAAAAGAATTTTCACTAAATTTTCATCATCCGGATTTTCGTTAAAATCACCACACAAAATTACATTTTCCTTTTCTACATTTATGATCTGAAGAATCCTGTTTCTGATCTCACCCAAAATGTAATTCCGTTTTGGCTGATTGATATCTTTCTCCCTTTTTGAAGGCAGATGCGCCACAAAAACATTGATGATCTCTTCCTTATATTTTACTTTTGAAAACAAAACATCTCTTGTGGTGTCGTAGTTTTCAGGATTATTATCCAATATTTCAAAAAAGAAAGTGATTGCTTCAGAATCAATAATTTCAATTTTAGATTTGTCATACAGCAAAGCAACGTCTACCTTCCTTTCGTCCATCGAATTGTAATGTACAATGCCATATTGTGAATTAAACGGACTCATTTTCACAAGATCTTCCAAAACTTTTCTTCCGGAGATCTCAGAAAGACCGATCATACACGGCAAAATACCTGTCTCTTCCTTCATCAGCTGGAAAACGTGAGAAATTTTGAATAACTTATCTCTGTATTTTCTTTCATCCCAGTTTCTAAGCCCTGATTTGGTAGGATCTAGCCTATGATTAGACGGAGGATCTGGCAAAAATAAGTTTTCTACATTATAAAAAGCAAACAATTCCATCTAACGTTTTTCTATTGACAAGTCTAAAATTTTAGTTTCAGAATGTAAATTTATTGTTTTTTTCAGTACTACACCACAATTAATAATTAAATTTCCACATAAAGTGCATAAAATTTACCATAATCGTAAGCTTGTGAATTTATTCCGATCAAAATTTTAATATATTTAAAATTATTTTCATGAAAATTTTTCCATTGAAACGTGAAATACAAAAAATATCTTGTTTGTAAACGATTGCATTTGATGTTTTCTTCACTAAAGAATGACCTTAATGCAAAAGATCGGGACGTTTTTCCTGAGTAATTCTTACTGCTTCGTCATGTCTCCATTCTTCAATTTTCGCAGAATTTCCGCTTAAAAGAATTTTTGGAACTTCCAATCCTTTATAAGATTCCGGTCTGGTATAAATTGGCGGTGACAGAAGATCGTCCTGAAAACTATCCGTCAAAGCACTCTGTTCGTCATTCAAAACTCCCGGAAGCAACCGAATGACAGAATCTGCCAAAACACAAGCTGCCAATTCACCGCCTGTCAATACATAATCTCCTATCGAAATCTCTTTTGTGATATGCAAATCTCTCAATCTCTGATCAATCCCTTTGTAATGTCCGCAAAGGAAAATAAGATTATTTTTTATCGAAAGTGTGTTTGCTATTTTCTGATTCAATGTAACTCCATCCGGCGTCAAATAAATCACCTCATCATATTCTCTTTGAGATTTCAGATCAGAAATACATTTATCTATAGGCTCGATCATCATCACCATTCCTGCTCCACCGCCGTAAGGTTCGTCATCGATCTGTCTGTGTTTGTTGACCGACCAGTCTCTCAACTGGTGAAAGTGTACTTCTACAAGACCTTTATCCACTGCTCTTTTCAGAATAGAAGTTCTGAACGGGCTTTCCATCAGTTCCGGCAATACACTTATTATATCAATTCTCATTGTTCCGTATTATTTTTTTTATTGGGCGAAATAATCAGTCGTAAGGATGAATCTTTGTTAAAATAGCTCCACATCCAGTTAAAAAATATCGCCAACTTATTTCGAACGCTCAAAATAAGCATTAAATGTAAAAACATCCAAAAATACCACGCCAAAAAACCCTGAAATTTTATAAAAGGTAAATCTACAACCGCTCTGTGCTTTCCGATTGTTGCCAATGAACCCTGATCTTTATACTCATACTCATCCCATTCCGCAAGATTTTTTCTTAGAAAATTCTTTCCTAAATTTTTTGCCTGATTGATTGCAACATTGGCAACCTGAGGATGACCTTGAGGATATTTCGGAGTTTCCATGTACGCAATATCTCCTATAGCATAAATATTGTCGTATCCTTTTATTTTATTAAACCGATCAACGATATATCTGTTTCTGATCAGCTTTTCAGAAGGAAAACCTTCAACCACATTTCCCACAACACCTGCTGCCCAGATTACGTTATTTGATGGAATCTGTTTTCCGCTTTTTAAAAATACTTTATCACCATCATAATCAGTAACAACCTCCCCACTCATGAAATTCACTCCGAGTTCTTTCAGATATTTTTCAGATTTTTCCTGCGCTTCAGGACTCATTACTGCCAAAGGCTTTTCTGTAGAACTTACCAGAATGATCTTAAGATTATTAAAATTCATGTAGGGATAATCACGCGGAAGAATTTCTTTTTTCATTTCAGAAAAAGCACCTGCCAATTCTACACCGGTTGGTCCGCTTCCTACGATTACGATATTCCAGTTTCCATCATCGCTACGGCTTTTTTCAAGAATCAGTTTTTCAAAAGTCATCAGCACATGATTTCTGATACCAATCGCTTCCTGGGTATTTTTCATCCCGAAAGCCTTACTTTCAAGTTCTTTATTTCCAAAAAAGTTGGTTTTGCAGCCTGTTGCGATGATTAGTTTATCATAAGTGAATTCAGCTTCATCTGTAATGACTTTATTTTGGGAGGGAATAATCTCTTTAACTTCCGTTAAGCGAAACTGTGTATTTCTGGAATTCTGAAAGATTTTCCGGAAAGGAAAAGAAATATTGGAAGGTTCGATTCTGCCACATGCAACCTGATAAAACAGCGGCTGAAACATATGATGGTTTACTTTATCTAAAACAATTACTTTTTTGTTTTTATTGTTTAATGTTTTCGCAAGCTGCAGCCCCGCAAAACCTCCTCCGATGATGATGATCTTTTCGCGTGTTTCCATAATACACAAATTTACTGATTTTTTTTAGCATTTTCTGGAGCAAAAAGTTAGTTTTGCAAAACTTTATGACCGGAAAAAAGTACACCAAAAAAACTGCCAAAAGCATCCATAAAAAAAGACGTAAGAATTATTTTTTACGCCGGAAAATCCTTTTGGTAATATTGATCATTGCCCTTATCGGAACAGGCTTTTACCTCAAACAGTCAATAAGTTACTATTACGCTTTATATTTTAACAAATTCAGTCATAAAAAGCTTCATAATAGCGAACATGAAACTTTAAGAATTCAGAAAATCCTTAGTAACAATCTTGATAAAACATACGGCTTTGACATTTCACATTATCAGAATAAAGAAGATATCAGCTGGGACAGTCTGAGCATCGGAAACAAAACCATCCCATTAGAATTTGTTGTAATGCGCGCAACAATGGGAAACAGAAGTGCAGACAAACATTTTGACGAATTCTGGCAACAGGCGCAGAAACACAAATTGATTCGTGGTGCTTATCATTTTTACAGAGCTGATGAAGATCCTGTCATTCAGGCAAATAATTTTCTGAAGAATGTAAAACTTGAAAGCGGTGATCTTCCACCGATTTTAGATATTGAAAAAATTCCGAGAAGAAAATCAAATAAAAAACTCATCGAAGATCTGAAAATCTGGTGCAAAATTGTAGAAGAAACATACGGTGAAAAACCAATTATTTACACGTATTACCATTATTACAATGACTTTCTGAAAGGCGAATTTGATGACTATCCGCTTTGGTTGGCAAATTACAATGACGTTCCTACTCCTTCTCCTGATGATGACTGGGATTTTTGGCAATTCAGCGAAAACGGAATTGTCTACGGAATCAATACCAAAGTTGATCTGGATATTTACAATGGCGGAGTTTGGTCTTTGAAGAGTTTGACTTTGGATTGAGTTTAGATAATTGTTTTTTAAAAATTTAATATTCAACGCTGAAAGGGTTTTAAACCCTTTCAGCGTTATAAAAGGATAACGTAAGCCAAACAAATAAAACTACTTAAAAGGTTTTCTTTGAATCCATTCTATTGTCGGATTTAGTGAAGTAAAAATTCTTTCCATAAATTGATTAATCAGGAGATTGCTATGTTTTATCAATCCGAATATTTCAACAGGTTTTGCTCCAATCGTAGACTTTATTTCTAAAGCAGTTCTTCCAAAAATAATTCGACTGAATTTCTCATTAATTCCAAACTCTACCATATCTAAAAGCATATTGAGATAGATTTGTTTTTCTTTTTGAATTTCTTTGTCGTAGCCAAGAAAATAAGTATCAATATCTTTATTATTAAGAATTAAAGTATAAAAACCGATCAGTTTTTCATCCAGATAATATCCGAAAACTCTGAAATTTTCTTTTAAAGATTTTTTCATGCTTTCAAAATGATTTTCTGTGAGGAAAAATGTGTTAAAGGTTGCATTTTCAGCAACATTCTGATACAGAATATTCATTTCTTTCTGATGTTTTTTAATTTCATCAAAATGCATTTCAGATTTTAAAATTTCGTCGCTTTTTTTCTTGGCAGATTTGGCTCTGGTTCGGTATTTGGTTGAAAAAGCGTTGAGATAATCTTCAAAAGTCGACCAACTTTCTTTTAACCTTAAAATCATATTTGGCTGAACGGAAAATCTGAAAAATGCCTTATGATTTTTGTCCTGAAAATATTTAATGAAACTTGCCTGATAATCTTTATAAATAATGAGCGATGTTTCCCTTCCTGCTTCTGCATTTCCTCAACGGCTTTATCCAAAAGCGGAATCGCCTGATCAATAGTGATTTTTGATGCATCAAAGTAAAACCCGTTTTGCCCGGTCAACATATTGTTTCCCAGAATCATCACATTCTTACTGAATTTTTTTGCTACAAAATTTTTCATATCACAAAAAGCTTCATCCTTCTGAAAAGTTTTATGTTGAATGAAATTTAAATATTGAAACAGCGCACCGCCAATCAACTCATCGGTTAGGAAAAACCCTACATAAAAACACTTCATGTTTTCCGGACATGAAGTTTCTAAAGTCTCAAAATATTCTTTAGACAACATAATATTATGCTGTCCGATGACATCGCTCCAATTATCGGGAATTTCTGACGAAGATTTGTATTTTTTAAAAGAATAAGACATAAAAAAGGCTACAAATGTAGCCTATATTTTAAATGGTTTAAATTTTATTTTGGGGTCACAAGATTAAATCCGTCAATAGCGTACCAACCACAGATTATTCCTCCCATCAAGGTAATCGTAATCGTCCAATATCCCGTATTGATAAAAATATATTTCCAGGATTTTCTTTCAAACATTGCATTAATTGCTATAAGAGGAAAAACAAAGAAAACTCCTGTCATGAAAGAATGCAAAGCACCGTGACCAAAAGATCTGAAAGCAGTTCCGTAATCATGCATGAATGCAGCAAATGAGGGTTTTGCCAAATTAGGATCTCCTCCCACCATTCCCAAAGCACCAAACTGATGAATGGTCACCATTTGTAGAAAAAAGCCAATCATAACTGACAAAATAATGGAAATAATAAATACCACTCCCATATTTGCACCTTTCATTTTTTCTTCTGTCAATCCGGATTCCTTCATCCATATTTTTCCGAAAACCTTTGGATTATACCAAATAAATCCCGTTAATAAAGGCACTAATGCAGCAAATAATATTGCTAAAAAGTTAATTTGTATCATAATTTTAAGTTTTTGTTTGTGCTTCCAAATCTACACTAAAAAAGTTTACAAAAATATATTTATCTATTAAAAGCTTTAATATTTCGTATTTTTGCACCACAAAATTTGGATATCAATGAATTACGTTGCGGCTGAGAATCTTACAAAATCTTACGGGATTAAAACTCTTTTTAAAAATATTTCTTTTAACATCAATGAAGGTGACAAAATTGCCATTGTTGCCAAAAACGGAAGCGGAAAATCTACTTTGCTGAAAATTTTAATGGGAAAAGAAATCGCAGACAGCGGCTCTGTAATCATTAATAAAGATATTCAGGTGGTTTTGTTTGATCAGGAAATTGATTTTGAATCTGATTTGACAATCGAAGAATTTATGATGACCTTAGATTCGGCTCCAATTCTGGCTTTAAAAAAATATCATCACGCATTGCTGTCAGGAAATCCAGATGAAATGGAAATTGCATTAGCTGAAATGGAGATTCACAAAGCCTGGGATCTTGAAAATGAAATGAGCCAGATTCTTTCTCAACTTAAAATTACAGACTTGACCGCCAAAATGGGAATGCTTTCCGGTGGACAGATCAAACGTGTTGCATTAGCTAAACTCTTAACAGAAACCAGAGCCGAACATCGTCACACGCTTCTGATCATGGATGAGCCAACCAACCACCTTGATGTGGAAATGGTTGAATGGCTTGAAAGCTACTTAAATAAAGCAAAAATCACTTTGCTTCTAGTAACTCACGACAGATATTTTCTTGATGCAGTCTGCGGAATTATCTGGGAAATGGAAGACCAGAATCTGTACTTTCATAACGGATCTTATGCAACATATCTTGAAAATAAAATGATTCGTGAGGACAATATGAACTCTACCATCGACAAAGCCAACAACCTTTACAGAAAAGAATTGGAGTGGATGCGAAGACAGCCGAAAGCGAGAACTACAAAATCCAAATCCAGACAGGATGACTTCTACGAAACTGAAAAAATTGCCAAAACCGATACCCGAAAAGAATCTCTGGAGCTTGATTTTGAAATGAAAAGATTGGGTAACAAAATTCTTGAACTTAAAAATATTTCTAAAAGCTATGGCGATAAATTATTGCTGAAAGATTTCAGTTATTCGTTTCAAAGAGGCGAAAAAGTAGGAATCGTAGGGAAAAACGGTGCAGGAAAATCTACTTTATTAAATATCATTCAAGGTTTTGAGCCAAAAGATTCGGGAGAAATTGAAACGGGAGAAACCATCAAATTCGGATATTTTTCTCAGAAAGGACTGAAATATAAGGAAGATGAAAGAGTCATTGATTTCATTAAAGACATTTCTGAAAACTTTCCTTTAGCTAATGGAAAAACCATTTCAGCGTCACAGTTTTTGAGATTATTTTTATTTGATGATCAAACGCAATATTCGCCGATTTCTAAACTTTCAGGTGGAGAAAAAAGAAGACTGCATTTGATGTATATTTTATATCAGAATCCAAACTTTTTGATTTTTGATGAGCCTACGAATGATCTTGACCTTCCGACTTTAACGGTTTTGGAAAATTTCCTTTTAAACTTTCAGGGAAGTCTGATCATTGTTTCTCACGACAGATATTTTATGGACAGAATCGTTGACCATATTTTGGCTTTTGAAGGCGAAGGAAAGATCAAAGATTTCATTGGGAATTTTTCAGAATACAGAGAAAATAAAAAGCTGGAAGACGGAAGTCAGAAGAATGAAGAGAAAAAAGGTAAACCTGTCGTTGAAAAAGTAACTGAAACACCTGTTGTTGTAGCACCCGTTTCAAAACCACAAGCTCCAAAAAAGAAGTTATCTTTCAAAGAACAACGTGAGTTAGAAACCATTGAAAAAGAAATTCCTGAGTTTGAAGAAAAAAGAGCGAAAATTCTTGATCAGCTTAACAACGAAACAGAATATGAGAAAATTGCAAAACTTTCTGCTGAACTTGAAAGTCTCTCTGAAAAACTTGTAAACCACGAAATGAGATGGCTTGAGCTTCAAGACTAGAAAATTTAATATTAAAAAAAGAGCTGTTCAATAATTTGGGCAGCTCTTTTTTTTATGATACAGTCTCCTGAAATAGCCATTAAAAAGAAGATTCGGGACAACCAAACACTGCGTTCCATGTAAAAACTGTTTAACAAACAATTATGGAATTGGGTGCTAAAGTAAATTACTTGAGAAACAAAAGCATTACTTGAAAATCAAGGTTAGATTTACAGAGAAAGAGGTTTAATCCTTCATATAATAATCTTACGGAAAAGTAAATACCTCATCGGCATCAGAAATTACTCAACTTTAGAAAACTCAGAAAGTCAAAATAAAGCTGCCACAATAATTCCAGATATTATTGACCTCTCAATCTGTTAAATTCGCTAATAACCTCATGATGCGTCACTGTTTTATCTTTAAAGTATGTCACAAAATGCTGTTTTTCCTCCTCCGTTGCACCCATTTGATTTAAAATATTGAATAAGTGCATTTTCATATGACCTTTCTGAATTCCTGTGGTTACCAAAGATCTTAACGCTCCAAAATTCTGAGCCAAGCCAGAAACCGCCAAAATGCTCATTAATTCCTGAGCAGAAGGCTTTCCAAGAAGTGCTAAAGAGAATTTCACCAAAGGATGAAGATTCGTCAGACCTCCCACAACTCCCACAGAAATCGGAAGATCAATCCAGAATCTGAAAATTCCGTTATCTGTTGTACAGTGTGTCAAAGAGGAATATTTTCCATCTTTTGCGGCGTAGGCATGCGCACAGGCTTCGGTTGCTCTGAAGTCGTTTCCGGTTGCAATGACTACGGCATCAACTCCGTTCATAATTCCCTTGTTATGCGTTGTTGCACGAAAAGGCTCGATCTCAGCAATCGTAACGGCTTGTTTGAATTTTCTTGCAAATTCTTCATTTGAAATTCCGCTGTCGTCTTTCAGATCTTCAATTTTACAAGAAACTTCTGCTCTCACAATACAATCCGGAGTGAAATTTGAAAGAATATTCATCACCACCTGCAAAGAATCTTTTTCTTCCTGTGTAAAGTCTTCCTCTAAAGAAATCTCCTCTTTTAAAGTTTTACCAAATTGCTCAAGGCAGGAATTGATAAAGTTTGCCCCCATAGAATCTACCGTATCAAAACTTGCTTTCAGTTGGTAATAATTGGGCATTTCAGCAGTTTTATCAACCAATTTTATTTCTAAAATTCCGCCGCCGCGATTTCTCATGTTTGCCGTGATGCTTTCTGTGGCTTCAAACAATTTTTTCTTTAATTTAAAATTAAAAAAATGCTGAAGTTTGTGAGATTCTGTATTAAAAATAAAATGGGTGTGACCCAATTTTTCAGTATTGATGATCGTGGTTTTAAAACCTCCTTTGTCAATCCAGAATTTGGCTGCTTTTGAAGCTGCTGCCACTACTGAACTTTCTTCAACCGCCATCGGAAGAGCAAATAATTTTCCGTCAATTAAAAAATTCGGAGCAATTCCGTAAGGCATATAAAAATTGGAAATTGTGTTTTCAGAAAACTCATCATGAAGTTTCTGAAGATCTGCATTTTCGTTCCAGTATTGATTGAGTATATTTTGATAATCTGTGTTTCCGTCTAGATATTCATTGACAAGCCAGTCAATTTTCGCCTTTTTGGTCAGTTTAGAAAAACCTTCGATCGGTGTATGATTCATAGAGTTATTTTTAAATTCTAAAATGTGAAGACAATCGTTGGTTTACGATTTCACGCATAATTTAATGACCGTAAATATAGTAAATTTGTTACTGCCTTTTGTTGATAAGTTAGTTAAAAAAAGAGTGATATTTCTCAATTTTGGACTTAGTTTTGTACACCAAACTGTAATTTTTAATCTGATTTAAATTAAATTTAAATGAATTTTGACCGTCTGAAAGAAAAACTGGAAATCCTTGCTGATGCTGCAAAATACGACGTGTCATGCTCATCAAGCGGAGGTTCCAGAAAAAATAAAAAGGGCGCTTTGGGAGACAGTTCTGCAAGCGGAATTTGTCATACCTACACCGAAGACGGGCGATGTGTTTCTCTTCTCAAAATTCTATTAACAAATCACTGTATTTACGATTGTGCATACTGCGTTTCGCGAAGCTCAAATGATATTAAAAGAGCTGCCTTCACAGTAGAAGAAGTGGTTGATTTAACGATTAATTTTTACCGAAGAAATTATATTGAAGGTTTGTTTTTAAGTTCCGGAATTTTCAAAAATGCAGACACAACAATGGAGCGTTTGGTGCGTGTGGCTAAAAAGCTTCGTCTGGAAGAAAATTTTAATGGATATATTCATTTAAAATCAATTCCCGGTGCAAGTGATATTCTGATGCAGGAAGCCGCTTTGTATGCAGACCGGTTGTCAATCAATATTGAGATTCCTACGGAAAGCGGATTGAAATTATTGGCTCCTGAGAAAAACCGTGAAGATATGCTCAATCCGATGAAGTATATCCAAACCGGAATTACCCAATATAAAGAAGAAAAGAAAATTTTCAGAAAAGTTCCAAAGTTTGCTCCGGCTGGTCAATCTACACAGATGATTGTTGGTGCAACGAACGAAAATGATTTACAAATCATCAAAGTTGCGGATCATTTTTATAAAAATTATAATCTTAAAAGAGTTTATTATTCAGGATATGTTCCGGTTTTGGAAGATACCCGATTACCGGCTTTAACGACGGCCGTTCCGATGCTTCGAGAAAACCGTTTGTATCAGTCTGATTGGCTGATGAGATTTTATGGTTTTAAAGCTGATGAAATTTTAGATCCTCATATGCCGTTTTTAGATTTGGAAGTTGATCCCAAACTAAGCTGGGCACTTCGACATCTCGATCAGTTTCCGGTTAATCTTCAGAGTGCAGATTATCAAATGATTTTAAGAATTCCAGGAATTGGGGTGAAAACTGCGAAGAAAATTGTTTCTGCGAGACGTTTTCAGGTTTTAACGATTGATCATTTGAAAAAATTGGGTGCAGCAGTAAATCGTGCTAAATATTTCATCGATTTTAATGCAGGAAATGTTTTTTTAAGACATCTGACAGATTTAAATCTGAAAAAACTCTTGATTGGCGGAAGCACTTCTAAATTTCAGGATCAGTTTTCGCAGCAGCTTACATTGTTTTAATTTTAAACATAATTTCACAATTTTTTCACGAGGATGATTAATTTGTTCATGAAATTTAAGAAAAATAAACAGTTTCTTTGTCATTCCGTAGGAATCTCAGCAATAAATATAATATTAAGTTTAGATTCCTATGGAATGACAAACTTTGTGTAAAAAACTAAAAGCAATGACCACCTTACTCTACGATGGCAGTTTCGACGGACTTTTTACTGCGATATTCGAGGTCTTCGAATATAAATATAAAGATGTGGAAATTGTGAGCAGAGAAAGATTCCATCAGGAAAACATTTTTGCGGAAATTCATGAAGTGATTACACAGGAAACAAAATCGGAAAGAGTTTTAAATAAATTAGAAGAAAATATTGGCAAGTCGGGGATTCATGAGCTTGTGAAAGTTTTTTTGTCAGAAGAGGCAGATTCAGAACAGATTATTTTGTCTGCGGTGAGGCAATCGATTCAATATCCGAAAGAAAATATTCTTCAGAATTTTGCAGATCAGGATATTTTAAGAATTGCTAAAATTTCAAAATCTGTAAGTCGGGAACGACATCGGATGACAGCTTTTGTTCGGTTTGAGAAAATGAAGGATGAAGTTTTCTTTGCCAAAATTGATCCGGATTTTAATGTGCTGCCTCTGATCAGAAAACACTTCAAAGACCGTTATCAGGATCAGAAATGGATGATTTATGATTTACGGAGAAACTATGGGATTCTTTATGATCTGGAAACGTGTGATTTCTTTTATCCGGACGAAAAACTGGATTTAAAAAAGTATCAGGAGAAATTTCATGATGAAGAAAATCAATATCAAAAGCTTTGGCAACGATATTTTACAAAAACCAATATTGTTGAAAGAAAAAATTTACAACTGCATATTCAGCATGTTCCTAAAAGATACTGGAAATATTTAACGGAAAAGAACTGATAAAAATGCAACTTCATGTTTCATAATTTAAAATTGTAAATCATTTCTCAAACAAATAGCTTTTAAATTACAGGATACTAAAGGATGAAAAGTATTGTAAAGATACTGCCGTTATCTGAACTTGTTTTTGTAAATTTGTGTTTGAAATTTTTTACTAAATGAAAGAAAGTGCTGTAAAAAAAATTGCAGTTCTTACTTCGGGAGGTGACTCTCCGGGGATGAACGCAGCATTAAGAGCAGTTGTAAGAACTGCCAATTATTATAATATCGAATGTTACGGAGTGAGAGAAGGCTACAATGGTCTTATCCACGATGATTTCCTGAAAATGGGACCTCGTTCTGTGAAAAATATAATCAACCAGGGCGGAACTATTCTGAAATCTGCCCGTTCCAAAGAGTTTATGACCAAAGAAGGTCGCCAGAAAGCTTATGACAATTGCGTAAAATACGGAATTGATGCTTTGGTGTGCATCGGCGGAGACGGAACTTTCACGGGAGCTAAAATCTTTAACGAAGAATTCGGAATCAGAGTAATCGGTGTACCGGGAACTATTGACAATGATATCTTCGGCACAGATAACACGATTGGTTACGATACAGCTTTAAATACCGCAATGGATGCGATTGATAAAATACGAGATACAGCTACTTCTCACAACAGAGTTTTCTTTGTTGAGGTGATGGGGCGTGATGCGGGTTTTATCGCATTAAACAGCGGATTGGCAACCGGAGCTCTGGATATTCTGATTCCTGAGAAAAAAGACAGTATGGATGAATTGTTTGCGAACTTCAGAAATGCCGAAAAAACAGGAAAAGCATCAAGCATTGTAGTTGTAGCAGAAGGCGAAAAACTGGCGAACATCTATGAACTAGCCGAACAGACAAAAGTGGAGTTTCCTGATTATGACATCAGAGTAGCAATTTTAGGTCATATTCAGAGAGGTGGGTCACCAAGCTGTGCCGACAGGGTTTTGGCAAGCAGATTGGGTTACGGAGCAGTAGTAGGATTGATGGAAGGACAAAACAATGTGATGGCAGGAATGCGTTCCAACGATATTGTGTATACAGAAATCGAAGAAGCCATCAAAAAACACAACGAGATCAATAAAGACCTTTTACTGATTTCGGAAATTTTAGCAATCTAATATTTTATAATTAAATAAATCAAAACAATTATGTCAACAATTAAAGTAGGTATTAACGGGTTTGGTAGAATCGGTCGTCTTGTATTCAGAGCGATGACTGAAAGAGACAACATCGAAGTCGTTGGTATCAATGACCTTATTAATGCAGAATACATGGCTTATATGCTAAAGTATGATTCTGTACACGGTATTTTCCCGGGAGAAGTTTCTGTAGAAGGAAATGATCTTGTGGTAAATGGTAAAAAAATCAGAGTTACTGCAGAAAGAGATCCAAACAACCTGAAGTGGAACGAAATCGGTGCTGATTACATCGTAGAATCTACCGGTTTATTTTTAGATAAAGAAAGTGCTGCTGCACACATCAACGCTGGTGCAAAAAAAGTAATCCTTTCTGCTCCTTCTAAAGATGATACTCCAATGTTTGTAATGGGTGTAAACCATACAGAACTTACAGACGATATCAAAATCTTGTCAAATGCATCTTGTACAACCAACTGTTTAGCTCCTTTGGCTAAAGTAATTCACGATAACTTCGGAATCGTAGAAGGTTTGATGACTACTGTACACGCTACAACGGCTACTCAGAAAACTGTTGACGGTCCTTCAATGAAAGACTGGAGAGGTGGTAGAGCTGCTTTAAATAATATTATCCCTTCTTCTACTGGTGCTGCAAAAGCGGTAGGGAAAGTAATTCCTTCATTGAACGGAAAACTGACAGGGATGTCTTTCAGAGTACCAACGGTTGACGTTTCTGTAGTAGATTTAACGGTAAGAATCGAAAAAGCTGCTTCTTACGAAGAAATCTGTTCAGTAATCAAAGCTGCTTCTGAAGGTGAATTGAAAGGTATTCTTGGATATACTGAAGATGCTGTAGTTTCTCAGGATTTCGTAGGAGACAAGAGAACTTCAATCTTTGATAAAGATGCCGGAATTATGCTTTCTCCTAACTTTGTGAAACTTGTTTCTTGGTATGATAACGAAATGGGTTATTCAAACAAATTAGTTGATATGTTAATTCATGCTTCTTCTTTGTCAAAATAATAAGCAATCAAATATACATAATGAAACCTTCCGATTTTGGAAGGTTTTTTGTTTTAATATTTTACACTTGCCATGTATTGTTTTAAAATATTTTATATCCTACACCGATACCCAACCAAGGCTTCTTATTATGATTCCAAATTTCTGCGTCTTGGCCAATTGCATAATCAAAACCCAAAAAGACTCCAAGATTAATACTGTTATATGAATATGTTAGTCCAAAAGCAATAGATCCAAGTCCTTTGGTGAATTCTGAATCATCAATAATTGGTGAGCTAGATAAATCTGTGTTAGATTTATTTAATTTTACAGATGACGCACCCAATAAGATACCTCCTGTAATCTTCCATGTATTTTCTTTAGTTCCAACCTCCTTTTGGTATAAAAAGTTGGTTTGTCCAAAAGAATATCCTATAAATAAATTTCCATTTATTCCTGTTGAAAAATCTTCTTTTAATCCATTTTTTCCCTTAAATCTATATTTGATTGGTATTGTAATTCCATTAACAGTTATACTTTTTGTCCATAATCTAATACTTTTACGATTTTCCAATGTGTAAAAATATACAGTTTTGTCATTTTCGTCATTTTCTTTAATGAGTATATAAGGATTAACGATCAACCGATCTTTAGAAATAGAAACCATGGCGTTTGCTTTATAACCTAAATTAGCATCTATAATATCTGGCTTAGTTAGAGTTTTTAAAAAAGAATCATCTATTATTACTTCTTTTACAACTTCTATTTCTTTACCAGAAATATTTACTTTTTCTACAACCTCAATCTTATCTCCAATTTTGAATTTTTTAGCAAGTTCTTTTCTTTCTTTTTCGTTTAAATCTTCATACTTTTTTTGTACTTCTTTTTTAAGCGTATACCCAGATACAGGATTAGAGGGAATTATATAGTGTTTTTTAAACTCTTCTTGTCCAAAGACGATTCCTGCAAATCCCAACAGAAATATTAATAAAAATTTTGTTTTCATGGCTATTAATTTTTAAACAAATTTTAGAAATTTAATAGCATGATAAAATAACCCGTTTGGGTGATTTTTTGTAAAGAAGCTTTTGTAGTTTTGAATCAATAATCTTTTGATTTAAATTAGTGCAATTTACAAATCCACATTTTCTTTCGGAGGCTCAATTGAAGAATTGTTAGTAATATTAATACTTGTTGGAGTCAATAGTGGAATTCCGTCATCATCCAGACGTTTTTTTATCTTCGTTAAGGCTTCACTTTTTATCTGCAGCATATTTGAGCCTGAGACAATCCAGAATTTTGCCTGAAGGTTAAATATTCCCTGTTTTAAATTTGTAAATATGACTTCCGCAGTTTCAACTTTATCAATATTTTCTAAACTTTTAATGACTTCCAAAATTCCCTGCTGTGCTATCAGAATATCTTCGTCAGCAGGAATTTCAAAATCTAAAATGATTTTTCGTTGTGGAGAAGCTGTAATATTTGAAAATGGTGCATTGAAAATCACCTGATTCGGGATGTATACTTTTTTACCGTCGTCACTGATTATTTTTGTGGTTAAAAAACCGATCTCCATTACCGTTCCCGAGTTTCCGCCAATAATAATATAATCTCCGACTTTAAATGCTTTGTCAATACCAATCAGCATTCCTGAGAATATGCTGGAAACCAGATCTTTCAAAGCAACACCGGCTATTACACCGGCAACGCCTAAACTTCCGATAAATTTCCATAGAAATCCGCTGAAGCCCATGATCTCCAGAGCAATAAAACCGCCCATCAGAACAATAACAAAGCGGAAAATTCCTATTATGGTAAGTACAGAGCCTTCTTTTTTGCTCTTGGGGAAAACCTTGTGCATGATTTTTACGGCTACTTTACTCAGATATTTACTCGTAAATAAAAAGAATAAGAAGACGGCAATTCCCACAATCAACTTCGGAGTGAGCCTTGCAAAAGCAATGTACCAGTTTTGTAAAACTTTATATACTGTGTCAATATAACTTAAGCCATAATCCATAAAAAAGCATTTTTAAAATTTTAAATTAAATTTTTAAGCAAAAATTTTGCCAGTAGCAAAAAGTCTATTAAATTTGTAGACTAATAAAAGCAAAATATTATGTCAATTAAACTAGGAGATACCGCACCCAACTTTCAGGCAGATTCTACTGCAGGAAATATTGATTTTTATGAATATCTTGGAGATTCCTGGGGGATTTTATTTTCTCACCCTGCAGATTACACTCCGGTTTGTACGACAGAACTAGGTTATACATCAAAATTAAAATCAGAGTTTGACCAAAGAAATACCAAAGTGATTGCTTTAAGCGTTGATGAGGTGGAAGATCACAAAAACTGGATCAAAGATATCAATGAAACACAAAACACGGATGTTCAGTTTCCGATCATTGCAGATAAAGACAGAAAAGTTTCAGAATTGTATGACTTTATTCATCCAAATGCATCCCTTACAGCAACTGTGCGGTCATTACTGATCATTGATCCGGATAAAAAAGTGAGACTTATTATTACCTATCCGGCTTCAACAGGAAGAAATTTTAATGAAATTATCAGAGTTTTAGATTCTTTACAATTGGTAGATTCTCACAAAATTGCAACTCCTGCCAACTGGAATGATGGTGATGATGTCATTATTCCGCCTTCAATTACCACTGAGGATGCAAGAAATATTTTCCCCAAAGGTGTCACTGAGATCAAACCTTACCTCCGGTATACACCTCAACCCAACAAATAGACTTAGATTTTTTATTTATTATATAGTTTAGTTTTAATTTGAAAAAGCGGCTCGGAAAAATTTCCGAGCCGCTTTTGTTTTATTTAGAAGTTATTATTTCAGATCGTTTGCAACTTCTCTTCCTTTAGATGTTGGCAAATAAATACTGAAACCTACATTAAAACTGATTCTTGAAGTTAATCCTTCGTTTCCGAAACCGGTTACTCCATTATATTTTACTAAACCTTCAACCCCGATATTCGGAGTAATAAAGTAAGAATATCCAGGACCTACACCAAAATCTAAACCAGTTGTAGAGATACCGTTTTCTACATTGAAACCACCAACCCCAACATTACCTTCCAAGAAGAATCTGCCATGATTTAGTAAATTGTCAACACCTTTTTCTCCCGGAGATAAAAAGTAACGTCCCAAAGCGCCTACACCATAATCAAATTGAGTTGATTCTCCTGCTCCCGGCTTAGAAAATCCCAGAGTAACGTATCCTCCCAATGCAACGTTGTCTTTGATAAAGTATGCTGCTCTTGGCTGAAGTTTGATATCGTATCCTGCACCGGTATTTAACCCGAAATTACTAGACAACAAAGTGCTTCCTACCATCCAGTTACCTTCCTGAATTTGTGCATTTGCTGTTCCGGTCAATCCTGCAACAGCCAAAATTCCTGTAAAAATTAGCTTTTTCATAAGTTTATAATTTTAATATTTAATGTCATTATTTTGATAGAGCATTAAATTCAATAAATGTGCCACTACATCTATTTCAGATCATTTTTGCAAATACGTGATAAATATCACAATATGAAGTTTTAAGGCAAAATTGTGCAGATAGTACAATTATACAAGCAAAAGGACTATTGAAATTACCAATCCTGCAATTGCAAATTTCACTCCTCTTTTAAAAGCTTTCGTCTTAGGATTAAACATCCAGAAACTCGAGATCACAAAGAAAAACAGGGAAACACCGAAAAATGCATTAAGAGGTGATAAAGTATCTTTTGACTGTGACTTGTGAAGCTTCGTCATTTTATCCAAAACATAAGGAAGCTCTTTTTTGGTGTACTTTGCCTGTCCTGTTGATGTATTGTAAGTTCCCTGTTTGAATTTTAAAATATCACCTTCCTTTTTTTCGACTTCGAAATTTTTTATTTTCAGCTCTTTTCCAAGTTCTTTCTCTGAAAGGTTTACTGCAACTTTTTTGTCAATCTTATTTTCTTTTTTCAAGAAGTCTGTGTCTCTGTAAATTAACAAAACACCACTAATAGCATAAACCGCCATAATTCCGGCGAGAAAAAAGCCTAAATAACGGTGTGTAATTCTCATAAAACTTCTAGTATCCTTGATCCTATCCATATATTATTTTTTCGTTTAAAATTTCAAAAGTGGAAACTGCAAAATTGCAACTTCCACTTTGAATTGAGAAATTATTAATGTTATAAAATTTTAAAGTCTGTATGTCAGTGTGAAATAGTAATTTCTTGGTGTAATAGGGTTTACAGAGTAATTTTCGTGAACGTTGTAGTTTACAACATCAAATAGATTGCCCACTCTTCCTTGTAATGAGAATTTTTTCCATTCATATCCTAAAGATAAGGAAACTGTTGTGTAATCTTTGAGCTCAAAACTTCTGCTTACATCTTTTCTGGTAATATTTGTAGATTTTGAATCATTCCAGCCTGCAATTCTGTCTCCGATGTAATAAACCCCTATTCCTGCTTTTAATCCGGGAACGTATTTTGTGAATTTATAAAATACTGATGCATTGGCTGTCGTTGCAGGTGTTCTTACAAGTCTCTGCTTTTCTACATACCCTTTTTCCGGAGTATCTAAATAGACCGAGTTGTTATATGAAAAACCGCCGATGATCGATAGGTTTTCTGTAGGATTTCCGGTAATATCCAATTCTACACCGCGGCTTCTCATTTTTCCTGCAAATTCCTTTAGGTTTGTATCGGGCGTTTGTGGCGTTCCGGTTGCATCAACGTAGAAAAAATTCTGATAAAAGTTATGATATAGAATCTGATAGAGGGTTACATTAACTGCCAAAGCGTTATTCCAGATGTTTTTCTTAGCACCTATTTCATATTGATCTACTGTGGTAGGTTTTATTCCTTGTTTAGGCAAATCAATTACCCTGCTTCTCACCTGTGACAATGTTCCGGTAGTATTTAAATTGCTGATCTGATCAGACATATAACCTGCATTTGTTGCGAATGAATTGGTGTATGTTGCAAATGCTGAGAAATTATCATTTGGCATATATACAAAACCTATTTTTGGTGAAAGAGCATTATCTGAAGTTGCCGAGTTTGCCACTTCAGATTTTTCATTCGCTGCAAATCGGGTTATTAAGCTCGGCATATTTTCAAGATATGACCAACGAAGACCCGCAATTACCTTAAATTCTTTTGTTAAACTAACAAAATCCTGAGCGTAAACACCAATTCTTCTTGTCCTTGTTCTTGTCTTAGTATTTAAATTAGAATCAGGCATTGCCAAGCTTCCATTGTCCCAGGAATTTGGATCATCCAAATATAATATGTTTGTAGGAGGTTGTATCAAATTATAAGCATTTGCGTCAGACTGACTATAATCTGCGTCTGTGCCAATTAATACTTTATGACTGATTTTTCCTGTATTGAATTCTCCATTTACATTTACCTGTACAGAACCATAATTTTGCTCGTTATAAGTTTTGTTTAGTGGTGTACTCCAAGATAATTGTGTTGCAACGGGAGGTGCATAAACCCATTGTATTCTTTCTGTAGAAAAATAATCTTTAGTATAATTTTGATATGATGTAGAGGCATTCAACGTCCATTTGTCATTAATTTGATGATTAAATGTTACGTTCGTTGAAGCCTGCTGAACGTTTTGATATTGCCAGTCGGTTCCAAAAAAAGTATTTCTGGGCAACCAGTCAATAAGTGAATAGCTTTGATCTTTGTTGGTGATTGATCCGATCCCGAAATCAGGAGTAAGATCATTTTTAAGATAATCAGCTTCTACAATTAACTGAGACTTTTCGCTTAAATTAAACAAGAAAGAAGGGTTAAAATAATACTTTTCAGATTGTACAACGTCTCTGAAACTTTCAGCATATTCGTAAGTTCCATTTATCCTAAAGGCAACGTTTTTTGAAATTGGTCCGTAAATATCAACCATTGGCTTGTAAGAATTCCAGCTTCCTGCGTTCATTCCTACACTTCCTCCAAAATTAAACTTTGGCTTTTTTGTAACTAAATTAATAATTCCTCCGGCTGCTGCATTTCCGTAAAGCATTGCGGTAGCTCCTTTTAAAACTTCCACTCTTTCAAGTCCGCTTACTTCAGGAAAAACGCCGCTATTCACCCTTGCTCCGTTTTTATAAATATTATCGTTTCCGAAAATAAAACCACGACCTCCGAAACTGTCTTGAGAACCACCTCTTGCGGAAGTAAGGTAAACTCCGTTTACATTCTGTAGAACATCGCTTAGCTGTTTTGCCTGTTGTTGTTCGATAATCTCATGGGTAACAATAGAAATCGCCTGTGGATTTTCCATTACCGTAAGATTTGATTTTGTGGTAACTGGTTTTGCTGTATTTGGATTTCCTGTTTTATGAAGATTTACATCTTCAATGCTTTGTATTCTGATGGTATCAGATTCATTGTTGTTTCTCATCTGAGCACTTACAGATACTGTAATTGCCAAGAGGCTTAATGAGATTAGATTTCTCTTCATTATACTTAATTTGGAATGGATTTAAATAACGCAGCAAAAGTAAGTATTAAGTTTTGTGTTATTTAGAACTAATAAAAATAATTATGGTGATTTTTATCATATTTCCAAATAATTTGTTGATAGAAAAGTAACAGGATATTTTCGCTGAAAAGTTTTTTTATAGATATATTTGTTGAAAAATTACAATATGCAATTGGTAAAAGTGGGTCTTTGCGCCTTTGGAATGAGCGGAAAAATTTTTCACGCTCCATTTTTAAAAGAACATCCCGGTTTTTTTTTATCGGCGATTGTAGAAAGAACGAAAGATGATTCAAGAGAAAAATATCCGGATGCAACGATTTACCGTTCTGTGGAAGAAATGCTACATAATGCTGATATCGAAGTTGTGATTGTCAATACACCGGTTCAGACTCATTTTGAGCATACAAAGATGGCTTTGGAAGCCGGAAAAAATGTGGTCGTAGAAAAACCGTTTACAGTAAATGTTGCAGAAGCAGAAGAATTGGTAAGATTAGCAGAAAGTAAAAATCTGTTTCTAAGCGTTTATCAGAACAGAAGGTTTGACCGTGATTATCTTCAGGTACAGAAAATTATTGCTGAAGGAAAACTTGGAAATATAAAAGAAGTTGAAATCCGGTTTGACCGCTTCCGTACAGAAGCCAGCGGAAAAGAACATAAAGAAAATCCCGGGCAAAACGGTTCCGGATCAGTTCATGATTTGGGCTCACACTTAGTGGATCAGGCAACTCAGCTTTTTGGTTTTCCTGAAAAATTATTTGGAGATGTATTTTCGATGAAAGGAGAAGTGTTTGCCAATGATTATTTTGAAATTTTACTTTACTATAAATATGATCTAAGAGTAAGATTAAAATCTTCAGTCTTCACAAAAGAAGAACATTTTGCCTATAAAATTCATGGCAATAAAGGAAGCTTTTTGCAGGAACGAACAGATGATCAGGAAAATGAATTGGCAACAGGAGCAATTCCAGCCTACGGAAAAAACTGGATGCAGCCTTTGAAAGAATCTGATGGAATTTTAAATTATTCAAATGAAAATTCTGAAACAGTAAGAGTTTTAACCTCAAGCGAACCCGGAAATTATATGAATTATTATCAGCAAATTTACGAACATATTGTTTTCGGATATGCTTTGCCATCATTAGGAAATGAGGTCGTTCAGAACATGAAAATTATTGAAGCTGCGTTGGATAGTTCTAAGAAAGGTAGAATTGTTGAGCTAAATTAAAATTAAACATGAAAAAAAGAAGCTCAAGTTTTACAGTAATCGGTCTTTTGTTTGTTGGGATCGGATTGACGCTTGTTGATGACAATATGTATTTGCGATATGGATTTCTGTCATTAGGAACCGCTTTTTTGCTGTACAGTATTTTAACGTTGATTAAAAATAAATAGCCCACCAAAGCAAAATTCGCATTAATTTATCGGAATTAATAAATTCACATTTAAGCTTTTAACTATTAATAAAAACAGGTCTGTTAAAAATCTGTTATATAAATCAATATAATGAAAACAATTACTTTAGTCTTTGGCGCTTTTTATGGGATGTTGTCAGTAATTTTGGGTGC
This sequence comes from Chryseobacterium sp. DT-167, assembly GCF_058310155.1. NCBI lineage: Bacteria > Pseudomonadati > Bacteroidota > Flavobacteriia > Flavobacteriales > Weeksellaceae > Chryseobacterium > Chryseobacterium sp. DT-167. The sequence goes on from NZ_JBZEEQ010000004.1 coordinate 180,252, forward strand.
ATTCGGCGCACACGCTTTAAAGAAAATCTTATCTGTAGAAAGACTGGAAAGTTTTGAAACAGGAGTAAGATATCAAATGTATGCCGCATTCTTTTTGCTCATTGCAGGTTACATTTTAAAATTTGACACCTCATCCCAAAAATGGATTTCTATTTTGATGATTGCAGGAACAATGCTTTTCTCTTTCAGTATTTATGGCTTGAGTTTGCAGGATTACTTGGGAGCAAATCTTAAATTTTTAGGTCCTATCACACCACTCGGAGGCTTATTGATGAGTTTAAGTTGGGGAATGCTGATTTTTTATTTTATGAAGAACAGAATATAAAATCTGTCAAGTCCCGGCATTTTTTAATGACAGATAACAGACTAATAATTTGCATACCCAAAAGGTATGAAGACAAACTGTTTTTGGCTTAAATTTTAGACTACATCATGTAAATTTTAATTTTTGTGCTAATAATCTTGAACTTCCGTGTCTTTTTATTAAATTTGTCAACCTTTAAAAATTAAAATATAATAATAAAAATAATATGAATCTTCACGAGTATCAATCAAAAGAGATTTTATCAAAGTACGGAGTAGCAATACAACGTGGTTTCGTAGCCAATAATGTAGACGAAGCTGTAGCTGCTGCTGAAAAACTTACCGCTGAAACCGGAGCTCAGGCTTGGGTTGTAAAAGCACAAATTCACGCAGGTGGTCGTGGTAAAGGTGGCGGTGTAAAGTTTTCTCCGAACATGGATAAATTGAAAGAAAACGCTCAGAACATCATCGGAATGCAGTTGGTAACTCCACAAACTTCTGCTGAAGGTAAAAAAGTAAACTCTGTTTTGGTTGCAGAAGATGTTTATTATCCCGGAGAATCTGAAACTAAAGAATTTTATGTTTCTATTCTTTTAGACAGAGCTGAAGGTAAAAATACAATTGTATATTCTACTGAAGGCGGTATGGATATTGAGCACGTTGCTGAAGTAACACCTCATTTGATCCACAACGAATTGATCGATCCTACTTTGGGTCTTCAGGGTTTCCAGGCTAGAAAAATTGCTTTCAACCTTGGTCTTGAAGGAAACGCATTCAAAGAATTTACAAAATTCATCACTTCTCTATATAATGCTTATGTAGGAATTGATGCTTCTTTATTCGAAATCAACCCTGTATTAAAAACTTCTGATAATAAAATTATCGCTGTAGATGCTAAAGTAACTCTGGATGGTAACTCATTGTTCCGTCACAAAGATCTTGAAGCTTTAAGAGATACAAGAGAAGAAGATCCTTTAGATGTAGAAGCTGGTGAAGCTGGTCTTAACTTCGTAAAATTAGATGGTAACGTTGCTTGTATGGTAAACGGTGCCGGTCTTGCAATGGCGACTATGGATATTATCAAATTATCTGGTGGTAACCCTGCAAACTTCTTGGACGTTGGAGGTACTGCTGATGCAGCAAGAGTACAGACTGCTTTTGAAATTATCTTGAGAGATCCAAACGTAAAAGCAATCTTGATCAACATCTTCGGAGGTATCGTAAGATGTGACAGAGTTGCTCAAGGTGTTGTAGACGCTTACCATGCTATGGGAAGCTTGCCTGTTCCATTGATCGTAAGATTACAGGGAACTAACGCTGTAGAAGCTAAAAGATTAATTGACGAATCTGGTCTTCCGGTACACTCTGCAATTACTCTGGAAGAAGCTGCAAACAAAGTAAAAGAAGTTTTAGCTTAAGTCTAAAACTTTCATATAAAGTTGAAACCGTTCCATTTTTTGGGACGGTTTTTTAATGTTCCTAATAAAACTTTATTCCGTGAAAAACTTACACGTTTAAATCAGATATTTGTGTAATTAAATATTTCAACTGACAAATCTCACCAACAACTTTCGGCTTAAAACTTGTATTTTTATCATCACATGGAAAGGACAATTTTACAATCACGATTTAAAGATTCACAACATTTCAAAGATTTTTGGGAAAGAGGCAACGGAAAACAACTGATTGATTTTTCAGGTGCAGAAGTGAGCTTTAAAGATTTTGATAAATTTTCAAAATACTTTTATCATATAGATGAAATTGGGGACGAAGTTGTAAAAGAAGTCTATTTCACCAAAAAATACAGCGAAGCATCAAGAGAAATTGAGCATTACATCCGAAAAGGAGTTTCAAACGATGACAATGTGCCGGAAAGTGTAAAAAAACTATTCAGACAAACACAGACCGTTCCAGACTGGTTAGATTACAGTTTATTGAAAAACGGAGCAGAACTTTGTATGCGTTGTAACCTAGATTCTCTCATTTCGCTTCGTGACTACTGTCTTATTGGCGGTTATGATTATGCTTATCTCAACAAACCTCTTATCGTTACGGAAGCCCTGAAAAAAGGTGCTGTAAAACGACTGTCAGAAACTCTGGATTTTTGGGTCAATGTTACGAGATATGATGCCTTGGAAATTCATAAAAAAGGATATGAATTTGCCATTAAAACAAGACTTATCCATTCTTACGCAAGACTTTCCATTAAAAAACATTACAAAAACTGGGACACCGAAAACTGGGGTGAACCCATCAATTCCTGGGATATGATGGCAACTTACATCGGTTTCAGTCTGGTTTTCCTGCACAGTCTCCATAAATTAGGAAATACTATTTCTGCAGAAGAGGAAAAAGGTCATTTTCACCTTTGGAAATACGTGGGTTACCTTTTGGGAATTCCTGAAGAACTTTTGCCTAACGATAAAAAACAGGCGACAGAATACTTTTATTTATGGACTTCTATTCAGCCATCTGCAGATCAGGATTCTGTTTTGCTTGCACATTCTTTGCTCAACGAATCGCTTGAAAATCCTATTTTAAAATTTGAGTTTCAGAGAAAAAACCTGAGATATTTACACATTTGCTGTACCTGGTATCTTCTTGATGATGAGGTTTGTAAAAGACTTCAGATTCCAGAAGTTTCATTACGCAATGGTTTTCCTTATGTGAAAAGATTTTTCAATAAAATATATGATAATACAGTGAGCAGAAAAAACCGGATCAAAAAAGGAAATAAAGATCAGATGAAGGTGCTGGAGGATTATTTAAGAATCACCCAACATTCCAATTTTCATTAGTTGGTAATGATTCGTACTTTATATTTTATTTCATTTAGACTGGAAAAATTTTATCATTTTTTAACGCTAAAAACAAATCTCGAAAACAAATATTATTAGCATTTTAAAATTTAAATTCCGTATTTTTGATAAATTATTTAATACAATATGAGCAATATAGACGATAAGAAAAAAGCACTTGCTTTGGTGCTTGACAAGCTAGATAAAACATACGGAAAAGGGACTGTAATGACGTTGGGAGACAGTGCGATTGACACGACCATCGAAGTTATTCCTTCAGGATCTTTAGGACTAGACATCGCTTTAGGCGTTGGCGGTTACCCTAGAGGGAGAATTATTGAGATCTACGGACCTGAGTCTTCAGGTAAAACAACTTTAACTTTACATGCAATTGCAGAAGCACAGAAAGCAGGCGGAATCGCTGCATTCATTGATGCTGAGCACGCTTTTGACAGAGGTTATGCAGGAAAATTAGGAATCGATCTTGAAAACCTGATCATTTCTCAGCCAGACAACGGTGAGCAGGCTTTGGAAATTGCAGACAACCTGATCCGTTCAGGAGCAATTGATATTGTAGTCATTGACTCGGTGGCTGCACTGACACCAAAAGCAGAGATTGAAGGTGAAATGGGAGATTCTAAAATGGGTCTTCACGCAAGATTGATGTCTCAGGCTTTAAGAAAATTAACGGCGACAATTTCAAGAACAAAATGTACGGTAATTTTCATCAACCAGTTGAGAGAAAAAATCGGAGTAATGTTCGGAAATCCTGAAACGACAACTGGTGGTAATGCATTGAAATTTTACGCTTCAGTAAGAGTTGACATCAGAAAAGCAAGCGCCCCAATCAAAAACGGTGATGAAGCTGTTGGTAGCCGTGTGAAAGTGAAAATTGTGAAAAACAAAGTAGCTCCGCCTTTCAAAATGGCAGAATTTGACATTATGTACGGTGAAGGTGTTTCTAAAACAGGAGAAATCCTTGATACTGCGGTTGATTTGGGAATCGTGAAGAAAAGCGGTTCATGGTTCAGCTACGGTGATACCAAATTGGGACAAGGACGTGATGGCGTAAGAGATCTATTGAAAGACAATCCTGAACTGGCTGAAGAGCTTGAAGGCAAAGTAAAAGAAGAGATTATCAACAACAAAAAGTAATTTGTTTTGATTGAAATACAAAAGACAGCTGAGAGGCTGTCTTTTATTGTATTAAATAAAAAAGACGTTATGAAAACAAAAATTTTAATCTTAATCACGCTATTTTTATTTATATTTTGTAATGCACAAAACCACACTTCTGAACATCTTATTTTTAAAAACGTTCCGATAGACGGCACTCTTGCAGACTATATTCTCAAGATGAAAAAAAATGGACTAACTCATTTGAGTACTGAAGATGGAACAGCGATCTTGCAAGGTGATTTTGCAGGATATAAGGATTGCCATATTGGAGTTTCAACATTAAAAATGGTAGATTTAGTTTCTAAAATTGCGGTTGTATTTCCTGAGAAAGAAACATGGTCATCACTTTCAGACAACTATTTTAATTTAAAAAAAATGTTAAGCGAAAAATATGGAGAACCGTCAGATGTTTTAGAAAAATTTGTAACAAAATCCTATTCTCAGCCTGAAGATGACAGTTCTAAAATGTATCAAGTTAAATTTGACAACTGTAAATTTTATTCAATTTGGGAAACTGACAAAGGGCAAATTCAATTATCTATAGAACACAATGGTGTCATCAGTTGCTTTATAAAATTAATGTATTTTGATAAAATTAATGGTAACAGAATTTATGATAAGGCTAAAGATGATTTATAAAGATAGATAAACACCAAAAATTAAAATGCCAATCTGTCACTTTTCGTTCAATGGTATTTCTTTTGAGAATTAATAATCAAATTTAAAATAAAATGACAAAAGGAAATATCAATGTTTCGGTGGAAAATATTTTTCCGTTGATTAAAAAGTTTTTGTACAGCGACCACGAAATATTTTTAAGAGAACTTATTTCAAACGCTACAGATGCAACTTTAAAATTAAAACACCTTACCAATATCGGTGAAGCCAAAGTTGATTACGGAAATCCGAAAATCGAAGTTAAAATCGATAAAGAAAACAAAAAACTCCACATCATCGACCAAGGTTTGGGAATGACCGCTGAAGAAGTTGAAAAATACATCAACCAGGTTGCCTTTTCCGGAGCTGAAGAATTCTTAGACAAGTATAAAGATTCTGCGAAAGATTCCGGGATTATCGGGCATTTCGGATTAGGTTTTTACTCCGCCTTTATGGTGGCTGAAAAAGTTGAAATCCTTACTAAATCTTACCGTGACGAAAACCCTGCAGTTCGTTGGATCTGCGATGGTAGTCCAGAATTTAGTCTAGAAGAAACTACTGATAAAACTGATCGAGGAACGGAGATTATTCTTCACATTGCAGAAGATTCTACAGAATTTTTAGAAGAAAGCAGAATCCGCGAATTGTTGATGAAGTACAACAAATTCATGCCTGTTCCTATCAAATTCGGAACAAAAACGGAAACACTTCCTTTACCGGAAGGAGCTGCAGAAGATGCAGTTGCAGAAACTGTAGAAGTTGATAATATCGTTAATAACCCCACTCCTGCCTGGACGAAATCTCCAAACGAATTAAAAGATGAAGATTACAAAGCGTTTTATCACGAGTTGTACCCAATGCAGTTTGAGGAGCCTTTGTTTAATATTCATCTGAATGTTGATTATCCGTTCAATCTGACGGGAGTTTTGTTCTTTCCAAAATTGGCGAATAATTTAAATATCGAAAAAGATAAGATTCAGTTGTATCAAAATCAGGTTTTTGTAACCGATGAGGTAAAAGGAATTGTTCCTGACTTTTTGATGTTGTTAAGAGGTGTTATTGATTCTCCGGACATTCCGTTGAATGTTTCACGTTCTTATTTGCAAGCTGACGGGGCTGTGAAGAAAATTTCTTCTTACATCACGAAGAAAGTTGCCGATAAAATGGTTTCTCTGATTAATGAAAACCGTGAAGATTACAACAAAAAATGGAACGACATCAAAATCGTTATTGAATACGGAATGATTTCTGAAGATAAATTCTTCGAAAAATCTGACAAATTTGCGTTGTATCCAACAACTGACGGTCAATATTTCCTTTGGAATGAATTGGAAGAAAAAATCAAGCCTTCTCAAACCGATAAAGACGGAAATTTAGTCATTCTTTATGCTACGAATGCTGATGAACAGCACTCTTACATTCAGTCTGCGAAAGACAAAGGGTATGAGGTAATTCTTTTAGATTCTCCGATTGTACCGCACTTAATTCAGAAATTAGAAACCTCAAAAGAGAAAATTTCTTTTGCAAGAGTAGATGCAGATCACATCAATAATTTGATTAAAAAAGATGAACCTGCGATTTCTAAATTGAATGAAACTGAAAAAGAAATATTAAAGAAAAGCGTTGAAGAGTCAATTAATGATAAGAAATTCACAGTTCAATTAGAAGATTTAGACAGCACAGATGCACCTTTCACAATCACTCAACCCGAATTTATGCGTAGAATGAAAGATATGCAGGCAACCGGTGGTGGCGGAATGTTCGGAATGGGCGGTTTCCCGGAAATGTACAATTTGGTGGTGAACTCTAACAGTGAATTTGCAACTAAAATTCTGGCTAATGAAAAAGCTGAAGAGAAAAGTTCTCAGATTAAATATGCTTTAGATTTGGCTAAACTTTCTCAGAACTTGTTGAAAGGAAAAGATTTGACAGATTTTATCCAAAGAAGCTATAAGCAGTTGGAAAAGTAAATTAAACTTACTTATATTAAAGCTCGGAACGATGATGTCGTTCCGAGTTTTTTATGAAAATAATATCAATAATTAGGAGCTAATCCCGCTATCCGCTATATCTTTTTTGCTTTTAGAGAAGTCAGCCATAAAATAAAGTTTCGGAAAAAGCAAAAAAGGATGCCGCTTCTATCGGGGCTAGGAAGTTCGTATTCCAATCAAACTTTTCTCAAAAAAAATCAAACTAGCTCAAAACGTTTTCCAGCTACATCTCCTCCAGAGGATTCCAAAACAGTTTTTTGAAATTTTTTATTCTGAAATTCTCCACTTCAATTCCTTCTTCTTCCAATCTTTCCTGAAATTCCGGAACCGACAAAGTTCCCGAACTCGATATCACACGATGCGCCGGAACATCTTTAGGACAGCCTCCCATCGCTTTCCCGACATGGCGCGAATGATTGGGAAATCCAACGGCTTTTGCAATGGCTCCGTAAGAAGAAACCCTTCCTTTGGGAATAAGTTTGGAAATTTCCCAGACCTGCTGCTTGAAAAGTTCGTTCATTATATTTATTTTGAATAACATTCAAATTTAAGAAATAAATCTTCTACTTGTAATTTACTGCACAAGCTTATTAAATTTTAAAGATAAAAGCTGTGATCGTAACGAATACTGCAATGGAAATTTTGTTTTTAAATTAAGGTTGTATTTGCATCATTTTTGAAGGATGTAATATAAAATCATGCAATTATGAAAAAGTCAATTTTCAGATTTTTAAACAAGATCAACAAAGCTGTTTTACCAAAATTAAGTGATAAAGATCCTGACAAACTAACTAAAATTCAGAAAGGTATCTTAGCATACCGCTATTTTGTCCTTACTAATTCTTTAGACTGAAAGATTTAAATAAGAAAAACTAATAAAAAAAACGCTCCGTTAATTGGAGCGTTTTTGTATGAATTTTTCCTTCGTCAGAGTAAGGATAAATTTAATTTTCTAAAATGTAAGAGAACATCAGCGGCGCACAAATGGTGGCATCACTTTCTACGATAAATTTCGGCGTGGTAATATCCAATTTCCCCCAAGTAATCTTCTCGTTGGGAACCGCTCCAGAATAAGAACCGTAAGAAGTAGTAGAATCTGAAATCTGACAGAAATAAGACCAGAACGGAATGTCATGCATTTCCATATCCTGATACAACATCGGCACCACACAAATCGGGAAATCTCCTGCAATACCTCCACCAATCTGGAAAAACCCGACACCTTTTCCTGCTGAATTTTTCGTATACCAATCTGCCAAATAGGTCATGTACTCGATTCCTGACTTCATTGTAGTTGCTGTCAGCTCACCTTTAATACAATAAGAGGCAAAGATATTTCCCATTGTAGAATCTTCCCATCCCGGAACTACAATTGGAAGATTTTTCTCTGCGGCAGCAATCATCCAAGAGTTTTCTCTAGGAATTTCATAATACTGCTCAAGAACTCCCGAAAGAATCATTTTATACATAAATTCATGCGGAAAATATCTTTCGCCTTTTGATTCAGCATCTTTCCAGATCTCAACGATATGTTTCTGCAGTCTTCTGAACGCTTCTTCTTCAGGAATACAAGTATCTGTAACTCTGTTCAGCCCTCTTTCCAAAAGATCCCACTCGTCCTGAGCCGTCAGATCTCTGTAATGAGGTACTCTTTCGTAGTGAGAATGCGCTACAAGGTTCATCAGATCTTCTTCAAGATTTGCTCCTGTACAAGAAATGAAATCTACTTTGTCCTGACGGATCATTTCAGCTAAAATCTTTCCTAACTCAGCGGTTGACATTGCTCCTGCCAACGTGATCATCATTTTTCCGCCTTCTTTCAGATGGGCAACATATCCTTTTGATGCGTCTACCAAAGCTGCTGCATTGAAATGCAGGTAATATTTTTCTATGAACTCAGTAATCGGTTTGCTCATTTTTTAATTTTTTTACAAAGATAAAATTTAAAAACGGAAAGTTGCCGCTGCGCTTAAAGAAAGTCTGCTTAGCCCTTCTCTTTCTTCTTCATCGAAATTTACCGTTGTACCATTATATTTCATCTTACTCAATGTTCCTCCTGTAAGACCAAGTTTAGGACCAACAAAAATATGATCAGTGATTGCGTATTGATAAGCAAAATTAGCTTCCAAACCAAGATTTGAACCCTTACCTGTAATAGAACCCGTTTTAGTGGTATAAGAGATTACACCTAAAGCTATGTCATAAAATAATTTGTGCTTTGTATCGTCTTTGAAATTTGAAAACATATAAGCCGGACCCACAAAAGTGATATTATCTTTTGTACTTACAAACCCCGAAACAACTTGCCCATTTGAACCCTGCACCGCTATTCTTCCATCGCTTGACGCTATATATGTAGAGTATTTTATACCGATTGCACCATTTCCTTTGAGGTGATAATACGCAGAAACACTTACATCCACTCCACTTTTCAGACCTTTGATGTAATCTCTTGATTCTTTGGAAATTCCTTCAGGCATTTTTGCAAGACGCCATGCATAACCAACCGAAGGTATTACTGAAATTCTGGATTCTGAAGAGGTTGCTTCCTGTGCTGAGAAAAAGAATGGGACTGCGAATACCCCAAAAAGTAAAAGTTTTTTAAACATTGTCATCAATTTTCCGCAAAAATACATTTTTTTCCAGTTGTGGAGAATTAAAATTTAAAACGTCTGTTTTCTTTTTTATCTGAATTTTGTTTTTTCTGTTGAATACGTTTTTCTACCGAAGACCTTGTAGGCTTTGTTTTTGCCCGGAACTTTGGAATAATTAAAGATTGATCTACCAGATCAAGAATTTTCTCAATAGCAATTTTCTTATTCTGAAGCTGGGTTCTGCTTTCTGAAACACTTAGAAATAAAAAACCCTCAAGATTGATTCTGTTTTTAAGTTTTTCTTTGATTAAACTTTTCTGTCTCTCATTAAAAAATTCCGAATCATCCACTTTCCAGGTTACAGTAACAGAAGTCTCCACTTTGTTCACATTCTGACCTCCTGCTCCGCTGCTGCGGGAAGTTTTAAAATTCAGTTCTTTGGTAAAATCTTTCATTATTTTAAAAAATTTTCAGGAAACAATTGTGACTTTTTTTTGATGTATCCAATATCTCCTTGTACAAAATTAATGTCTCCTTCATGATTGCCGATTGACTTTGTCTTAAAAAACACCGTTCTTTTATTCGAATCAATAATTACAGAATCTCCCGAATTAATTTGACTTCTGCAAACCTGAGTGTAGATTTCCGCATTTTCACCTTTTATGGCATATGGAAAATATTTTTTTTCTTTTTTGGATTAAAATAATTAAAATTAGACTCAAAATTGCTCATGTAAATTACAGCAAAGCAATGATTATTTGAAATATGAAAAGAATCTACTATACCTTTTAATTTAAAATCATTTTTCAAATCCAAAGAATCTTTTTTATATTCTTGTGCTCCCCATTTTTGTATTTGATAAACCATTATGACAAAAAGAATCAACATAATTGGGATTTTATATCTATTTTTCATCTAAAATTTTCATTAGTTGAATCCTGTTCACTTTTCCATTTGCAGTTCTGGGAATTTCATCAACAAAGATAATTTCTTTCGGCTTGTAAAAACTTTTTTCAAACTGAATTTCAGTTACTTTCTTTATTAAATTTTCAGATTCCTGTGCTTCAATCACTGCAATCAACTTTTGTCCCAAACTTTCATCTCTTAATCCTAAAAAAACAACTTCATTCGGAATTTCTTTTTTCACCAACGCTTCGAGTTCTTCGGGAAATATTTTTGCTCCTCCTGAATTGATTATATTATCAATTCTTCCTAAAAATCTAAACTGATTGCCATTGCTAATTTCAACTAAATCATTAGTCTGCAAAATTTCTGAATTCAAATCAGGAGCGAAAATTTTCAAACATCCTCTTTCATCTTTAGAAATAGAAACGTTTTCAAAAACCTTAAAATAATCATCCGCTACAGGAAAAATCTCTTTCAAGGCAATATGAGAAAGCGTTTCAGACATTCCGTAAGTCTCGTAGATTCTTGTCAGACTGTTTGAATGTCTGAGCGTTTGACTTATTTTCGATTTTAAAGATTCGGAAACAGCCGCACCACCGATAATTAAATTTTTAATCAAATGAATTTTATCTAATGAGTTTTGAACCTGCAAAGGTGTCATTGCACAGAAATCAACTGTTTCATTCAGATCTTTTAAAGGTTCTAAAGACGGATTTTTGACAATCAATTTCAATTTTCTTTCAAAAGACCGTACAACCATCATTTTCCCTGAAATGTATTCGACAGGGAGACAAATCAGTGCTTTATCATCTTTATTTAAGTTTAAAAAATTACACGTCATCTTTGCAGAATTCAGCATTTTAATTTTTTCAATCTCAAAAATTTTCGGAGTTCCGGTAGAGCCCGAAGTCTGAACTTTTACTCTTTCAGAATCCGAGAGCCACTCTTCTAAAAAAAAAAACACTTTTTTTTCAAATTCTGTCTGAGAATGTAAATTATTAATTTCGAGATTATTGAAGTCAATCATCATGATTATGCTGCTAAAAATGTGGTGTAAATTTAAAAAAAATAAAAAAACGATTTGCACGTAAACAAAAAAACTGTAGATTTGCATCACCAAATAAAACAGACCTATAGTGTAGTGGTAACACACCGGTTTTTGGTACCGTTATCCGGGGTTCGAATCCCTGTGGGTCTACATAGCAGGAGAAATGATTATTATTATCATTTCTCCTGTTTTCTTTTTTTGGCAACTCATTGTTAATCTGAAAAATAAGATTTACGATGGTGTTAATTCGGGTGGTTCGATAATGATTTCCGTCAAATTCCAATTTTTCGGGGAATATCGAACCGATAATTTGCCGTTTGACCGCAATTCCCCCTTCCGAGTACGTTTTCCAGAGATTTGTAAGACTTTCAATAGCGTGATCAATGAGTTTTGGAATGTCAACTTTCGATTGCTCGGGTAGAATATTCAACTGAATTTCCAGCCTTTCAATTTGCTCTTTACAGTCCTTTTTTATCTCAATATATTCATAATCATCGATCGTTTCTGCAAGCAATTTATTTCTTGCGATAGATAATCTGGAATTTAATTTATCTATTTCATCGGAAAGTGTTTTCTTTTCGAGTCTCGGTGTTTTAATGAATCTCTCATAAGAATTTAAGAATATCTTTCTGACCAATTTCTTTACAGTTTCTGTCATTTGCAACGCCTTCAATCCATCCTCAAAAACAGAATTGACAATCTCAGCTCTGTGGCGAAAACCGCAGGTAGCGTTGCAATGATAATAATAGTATCTGTTATTTCTGCCTTTCGATGCACTTGCAGTAATATTCTTTCCACAATTAGGACAAATCAAAAAGCCTCTTAATGGAAAATATTCATCTGATAATATCTTGGTGTTAGGTCTGTGTATTCTCTTTTTGCCATCTAAAATTTCCTGTACCCTGTAAAATAAAGATTCGGTGATCAATGGCTGATGCTGACCAATAATAAAATAAGCTTCTTCATCTTTAAATTTTGGGATAAAAACCTTTCCGCAATAGACTGGATTTCTGATAGCGATATGAAATGACGTTCTGCTAATTTTCTTCCGAAGTGATTCGTTCATTTTTAATCTAATCTGATTAGAAGCATAAATTCCTTTCGATATTTCTTCAAATGCCCATTTCATTTTAGATGCCTCTGGTTCGCTGAGTGCAATGTATTTCTTGCCGTTTTCTGTCGTTTTATTTGCATATCCAAAAGGTGCTTTTCCCATAACACGACCTTCCTTTACTGCTCTTCTCATTCCGTAGAATACATTCAATGCTCTTCTGTCGTTCTCAACTTCGGGAGCAGCAAGATAGATTGCCAGCATCATTTTATTTTCCGGAATAGAAAGATCAAGGGGTTGTTCAACCGCTTGCGGATCTATTCCCAATTTGGTAAGGATGCTTATCATCTGATATGCATCGCCTGCGTTTCTGCTGAACCTGTCCCATTTGGTAAATAAGATCAAATTGGTTTTACAGCCTTTCTTCTTTAGCTCAACCAACAATTTTGTCCATTCGGGACGGTTGAAGGATTTTGCAGAATGGTCTTCATAGATAATTCTTCCAACGGTAATATTATTTTGCGAGCAAAAACGACGTAGCCGCTCTTCCTGATCTCTTTGGGAATAGCCTTTGTCTGCTTGTTCATCTGTGGAGACTCGTATATATAGATCTGCTATTTTCATAATGATAAAGATTTAAATTTGTGATATGATGTTGACTGTCTGGACGAACAAATAAGAGTTAGAATTATCTGTATTCCAATTTTATAAGTGATACTATTCCAGGAAGTATGTCACTCTTCATCGTTGTCAAAATACTTTTTGATAACGATCACTGTAAGGCTGTAGAGAAATTCCATTATCTTTTCGGCTTCCTCTTGTGTTACTTCCATACCTTCGCTTTTGAAGTATTCCATTACTTCCTCTATCGGGATTTTCTTGATTTCTTTTGGCTGAGACATAAATACAGAATTTCCCTAAATATAATTTAGAGAAATTCCAACATTAAATCTTTGATATGTATTGGCATCAATAGTCTTTATTAGTCTGCCTACTCATTGTTATCTCAATAATATAATCTTATTTTATTTCCTTTTTCTCTTCGGAATAGGCTTCAATTCACCTGAAAAATCAAACATATTAACTTGACTTCCTTCGAATGGATTGTAAGAAGGCTGGTAGTCGAAATAACCTAAAGAATGTAGTTCCTTTATACATTTATGATAAGTAGCTCTTGAGTGTATTTTACTAATTCGCATAACCTCATCCCGAGAGATATGGATCGGATTCTTAAAGCGATTGAAGTTCCAGAATTGAAATAAAGCCATATACAGGCTGATATGCGTGGGATTTAATGAGCTTTCTTGTGTTACTTTCCCAAAGAAGACTGTTAAATGTTTGATGTAATTCATTTGCTTGATAGTAATTTGCTGATATCCAATTGAAATATCTCGCAGTGAAAAGCTTGAGAAAGATGAAATAATTATGAAGGTTTATTATTTAATAACTGCTCGATATCTTTGTAATTGTAATATAAAGTTCCTCCAATGCGGGTGTAAGACAAAGTTCCATTAACACGAAGGTTCTGTAATGTTCCAGTGGAAATTTTTAGAAGTTCTTTGACCTCCGTTGATCTTAGCCACAATTTCTTTTCTGAATTTTTTACTTGAAGCAGGTTCTTAATTTCTTCCAGTAATTCTGTCTTGAATATTTGTAAATCTTCTTTTGTAATGATATCTATTTTCATAAGTGTAAATTTGATTTTATTCATCAATCATCTGAAACTGAGGAAAAGTGAGGAATAGAGTCCTGAATTATAAAGAACGTGCATTTCAATTAATAGTTTTTTCATATAAAGAGTCTATCTCAAAACTCAGTATTAATTTACCGCCGAGCACAGTTTCCTTGAGCTCATCCATCAACTTGTCTACAATCATTTTCATCTGATCTGCTTTCTCAGTGTTAACTTTTGCTATACTGTGATGTACGCTCATATTATAATCAGTAAAAGAAAATATGTTATTAGAGAATTGATCAAATAGATAGTGGTATTTATGTATGTCCATATCTGCGTAGATACATAGTTGCCAAAGTGCTTCAGTGGTCATATAATTTGGCAGATAGTAGGTTTTTGCATAGATGTATGTTCTACAAAAGGACAAGAGAAATAAAGCAAAGATATTATCTACCCCTTGATAATTTTCTTTTTCTCCATCAATCAGTTTATAAAACTGCAATGAACTTCCCAATGTGCTTTTGTAATAAAAATGCAGGTCATTGTGCTGTGGATGATGGGGCGTTTCCCAATGTGGTTCCGGATGATACTGATCTGAGGAATAGACGAGATTTTTACCTTGCATAATGAAAACAAAGAAACTCTGGAACTCACGGAGATTCTTTTGAATCCAGTAACGATCGTGACCCACCAATAAAAACCTGTATTGAGTTCCAAAAAGGCTCATCAAAGAATGTGTGATGGCTTTGATTTTTTCATTGTTTACATTCAGACCTATTACCAGGAAATAGTAAGTTTTCACATCTCCATAGGTTGTTTGATGAAAAAAATAGATCTGTTCCAATTCTGCGAAGGTCAATATTCTGTCAATAGCCTTCTCGAGAATTTCATCTTTTTTAGATTCCTCGATTGGAAATAGACCTTCACCAGCATTACATATCTTCTCGTATTGCTTTTTAATAAGATGCTTCAAATTGTACAATCGAACTGAGATAAATGTATATAACGAATCTGAAATAATGCGCAATGAATCAAACATTTCTGAATTGTAGAATAAATCATCCTTTTCAATTGATTTCTTTGTTTCGTCAAAAATTTCAGTGATAAAATATTCGTGTTGGTTCTTTTTGACAAAATATTGTTTGAGTTCCGGAATGTAGATCAGCAGTTTATTTATCCTTTTGTTCAGATCAATGTCGAATGTTCTGTTTCCAGTAAATAATTCTTCCAGATATTCAAGATCATATTCGATCAGTTTTTCATAAGAAGTAAAGACACTATTGTAGGAATTCTCAGCGATCAGTCTTTCCACCTGCAACTGATGGATCTCGTGGTCGTGGTGGAAAGTATCTTCGTACCGATTGAACTTTTTGTGATATTTTTTCCAGTTTCTATTGATCAAAAGTGAAGAACGTGAGTCTTCATTCTGATAGATCATTGATGACTGATGACAATGGTATTCTATGAACGGGTGACCTTTAGAAAATTGGTACTCCACTCTTGAATAATCAATGAAGTAAATATAGACCTGATATTGTTCTCTGACTTCGGCAACCCACTTTTTTGACTGTAATTTTATAGCATCTGCATTTTTAGAAACGGAGATCAGTAGGTGTGATTTCGTTGAGTTCTTTTCCTGCTTGTAGAATATCTGAACAATTGAATAGTCGTGTACAAGCTGATTCAATGTACTTTCCAAGAACTCGTTGGCGAGAACTGAAAACGGAGATTTATTTGGCGCTTTCATAGCTGATCGTTTTTAGTTTCATAATCACTATCGTAGTATATAAAGATAGCCTCAATAAATAAGCGAACCAAGGCAAACCATACCATCATATCGATATGTACACCCATTTCGGGATCGCTGTCAAATCCCAAAGTCTGTTTCAAAACAAAATCAGGATCTTTCATATTTTCTTGATATTTCTTAAAGTAATCAATTCCTACTATTGAAAATATTAGTAGGAATAGCTCATTAATACATTCCTCCGAAGTGATTGCATTCATTATATAATTTATGCTATCAAATTGAGTCACATCATCGACCTTGCATTTACTCAAATTATCCTTGTCAAAGTAAAAGTGAATGAGTAATAATAGGCAGGACAGCAGTCCTGCCGTCTTGACATCCCGCCTGCTTGCATCTTTGATCTCAATTTTTCCTGATAACAATTTCTCCAATTCGTATTCTTGAATCAAATCAGGATAGCTATCGAGCAGTTCTGTAAGCCTGGGATTATTCAGTTGGTCACGCAGGTAGAATATACCTAATTCAAGATCTTCTCCTTGAGAATTCTGAACCAAAATACTTAATGCGATCTCAGCTTGCTCTCTTGTTTGTACAAGCTGTCTCTCTTTACTAAAGGGTGTGTTCTTTTTCATTTCTATAATTTTGCTTTAGTAAAGTTGACGAAGGACTGAGGGATATTCTATTCCGGAAAGGGATATATTATTCAGAATTATTCTTCACTATATCTTTGATCTTTGAGACACCCCTTTCACTCATAACCTGCGCTGCATCCAGCATTTTAACAAGGTAAATGTGGGGAGTGATAAGGTCATAATCAAATTCTTCCCTGTAAGGTGAAAGCGAGACGTGAACGATTTCATTCAAGAAAAACTCATATTCGTCCAACGTTTTGCATTTGAATGCTTTCTCGAACACAAGAAATGGATCCTGATATTCTTCTTTGTTTAAAGATGCCTGGCTTATGATCTGCCATTCTTCGGGAACTTCTTTTACCTTCCATCTTTTAGATTTGAATGTTAGCAAATAAGCTCCCCTTATAAATGATCTGACAGCAGTATTAAAATCGAAAACGTCTCCTGGACGTTCTTTGTTACAGACCTCAGCTCTGTAGACATACAGCATAACCTCGTTTAGAGTATTTTTATAACTGTCTACAGTACAGTAGTTAAAAAAAGCTTTGATTAGCTCAAAAGGATCTTCAATTTCGTATGTTGCCCAGAAATTAGTTTCCATCGATATTTTTATCTTTTTCATAATATTATAATTTAAAATCGAGAACTAAATTCTGGTCTTCAGTGTGAATAATCTATTCTTTTTAGGAATAAAATATCCGACGGAAGGGATATTTTACAGGATAATTTTTTAACTTTACAATTCAGACGAATTAACAGAAATGGCTTTATCTTTAAGCCTTTAAAATTTTGATAACCGCTATGGAACAGAAAATACATCAAGGAAGAAATGTGAAACGCTTTAGAGAAATGCTTGGCATCAAGCAGGAGGCTTTAGCATTTGACTTGGGAGAGGAATGGAATCAAAAGAAAATTTCTATGCTGGAGCAGAAAGATATCATCGAAGATGAACTATTGAAAGCAATTTCTACAGCTCTTAAAATTCCTGTAGAGGCTTTTCAAAATTTCGATGAAGAACAAGCTGTTAATATTATTGCAAATACTTTTGACAATGGTTCAATTTTGAATGGTATCAATCATAATCCAACTTTTCATCCTATTGAAAAGTTAGTTCAGCTTCACGAAGAAAAAATTGCTTTGTATGAAAGAATGCTGAAAGAGAAAGACGAAATGATGGATAGGCTGGAGAAGCTTATTAATAAATAAAAATATAAGTAATTCGGGATAATTACTTTTTCATAGGAAAGGCTCGACTATAAGTTGAGCCTTTTTATTTTTCATCATTGTTTGTTACAATAATCACTTATAAGAGATACTTTTTCACAGAAAGAATGTTTTCGTGATTCAATACAAAATGACGTCTTTCACCATTCCTTAAGAGACAATAAGCTTCTACATAGCAGTGTAAATCACCAAGAGTTTCTGATTTAGATTTTTGTGCAGTAGTTAATGTTACTTTTGTAAAAGACTTGTTAAAAGCAATGACATCAATAACGTAAATTATTCTTTCACTTATTTTGTTCATTTTATCTTTATAAACAATCTTATAAAAATTATCTTTTTTAAATGTAGATGGCATCAGCTGTTTAAAAACTCTTTGGTGGTTTATTCCAATAAGTTCACCTGAAAAAACATCTTCTTTTTGTATTTCTTTTATCGCCGAAATATTATCAGTCGTTAATATTAAATTGTTGATTTTTTGAGTGAAAATATTCCTGTACACAAACTCGTAATAATATGTATTAAAAGATATATTTAATAACTCAACAACATCTTGTACTTCATAAACTTTATCTTTCACAGTACTTTCTGGAAACAGATATAAATTTTCTTTATCAAAAGAAAACTCGCTATTCGAAATATCATATTCTTCAACACTTTTTAGGATATTCGATGGTAAAATCTCTTCTGAAAATCCCTGCTTTGTGGAATTGAACCATTTACATTTTAAAAGTAATTGTGAATGTAATTTAGTACCACTAACAGTGTCAAAAACTTTTTTATTTTCATTTGGTAAAACTTCTAACACTGTCAAAATAGGAGATACAAAATCTAAATTTGCAGTAATTTTTGTTTTAACATTATCTGTTTTTTCGTAATTGGATTTTAATTTTTTAAGTTCAATATCAACTGATTTCAAAATATATTTATTGTTGATGTACTGTTGAGCATCAGTTAAAGCTAAAATATCGAGTTCAGAATCAATACTATTTTCATTTTCTGCAATAAGTTTTAACTCAATCTCTTTGAACCATTTCCTTTCAAATAAACAAGTTTTTGTATTAAAAAAAATACAGTTGTATTGAACATCTTTTTTGCCTGTTTGCTCATTATAATTTTTAGGATTATTGATTTCGAAAACGACAAGGATTGGGGGTGTATATTCTGACTTAGCTTTAACAATCAATTCTGAGATAGACCCAAGAAATGGATTTGTTAAATATGTAACCAAGTCCCCTAATTTATACAAGGGATCATTTGTATTTGTTGATTTAATTTTCAAGTTATTAATTTTATTACAAATATATAATTATATTTGTAATGCTTACTTCTGAGTGAGGATTTTTACAACTAGGAAGGATAGAAAAATTTTAATTTTACAATTAAAGTTCTACTTGCTGTAAGAAGACAGTATTGGATTGTAATTTACTAATCAGCAGCATTAACCCACTTATGGGGCTAGGCAACAAGCCTACAAGTTCTGCCGATAGAAGAATTGTTTCAAACCATAAAGGTAGTGATTTCAGATTAATTTCTGTCATATCTATTGATTTAGATGTTATTTTGCTATAAAGGTTAAACAAGTATTTAGGAAAAATAAACAATGACTCAGGAATGGGTACTTATCCGATTATTATGTATGTAAATGCTATATCCTCTATTGTAAATTTCAGAAGTAAGTTTTTTTATGATCAAAAGTAAGCCCGATTGGCTAAAAAGTAAAGGATATATCCATATTACCCCTTCTTTATCCGTTGAAAAAGATTGGAAAATCTATGAACAGAAAATTACCAATGAAAAGTATATTGAAAAATATGCTTTTTTTCCTTTGATGCACGATTCAATTAGTGAAAGAAAATACAAAAAATATGATGAAAGCAAACACATAAACACCAATAGTTCTGGTCGTACACATTGTTTTAAGATAAGAAAAGGAACAAGTAAACAAACTATAAAATCAAGACCCATCCATTATGCAAGCCATTTTGATTCCCTCATTTACAGTTATTATGGAACTATTTTAAATTCAAAATATTTAGAAATAATAAAAGAAGATACTGAACTTGATAAAAGTATAATCGCCTACCGGAAAATTAATTTAGAAAATCAGGAAAAGGGTAAAAGTACAATTCATTTTGCGAAGGAAGCATTTGATGAAATTGAAAATCGTTCACAGTACAAAAATGTCGCTGCACTAACATTTGATATAGAAAACTTCTTTTCTGGATTAGATCACAAAATTTTATATGGTAAATGGTGTGAAATAATCAAAGAAAATTATCTTCCTGAAGACCATTATAAGATTTTTAGAGCGTGTACAAATTTCAGCTATATACTAAGAGATAACCTTCGAACGAAATATTATCCTGGATCTAGGAGGTCTGGATTTGATGAGAAAAAACTTCATTTAATAAGAAAATCAAAGGGATACAAATGCTTTTTTCGAGATATAAATGAATTGAGAGAGGAAATCAAGAATGGTCATCTTAAAGTTTATAAAAATCCTTTTAGCAAAAAACTTGATAATGGGAAAGTGGTTAAAATTGGGATACCCCAAGGTCTTCCATTGAGTGCTGTGTTAGCCAATATTTATTTGCTAGATTTTGACAGGAACATTATTAAAGAAGTTGTTCGGAAATATGGTGGCTATTATAGAAGATATTCTGATGACTTATTAATAATTTGTGATTCCGAGGAAGTAGACAATATAAAACAATTTGTATTAACTGAGATTTTAAAGTACGGTTTAAAGATAAGTGCTCACAAAACTGAAGAATTCTTGTTTGAAAATCTAATTTATAACAAGAATTCTGATAAAAGGCTTACATCAATTAAGATTGAAAATAATCAAAGAAGAATTGCAAAACCTCTTATCTACTTGGGATTTGAATACAGAGGATTTAGTACAAGTATAAAATCTACAAACCTATCAAAATACTTTAGAAGAATTATATACATCGTTAAGAGGAGAGCTAAAAGAGCTTCCCAAAATATAACACCAGAAAGCAAAAGGGCGATTTACAAGCACCAAATAAAGAAGCTATATAATGCTCCTCTAAAAAATATTGACAGTGATTCGAAAGAGCTAAAACAAAAATTCCGAATGAGATATAAGTTTGTAAAGAATGTAGTAGGTGAATACGATTTGGAACCAGTAAAGATGCCCGTGAAAAAACAATCTAATTATATATCTTATTTGAAAAGATGCGATAGAATTTTTAATAGAGATGAGAATAATTCATTCTTGAATCAAGTGAAAAAAAGACAGAATATTTTAAACCACGCCATTAAAAAATACCTGAATAAAAATTTTTAGAGAGCAGATTATTTAAAGATATTTTTATGCTAAAAGCAAGATGTAATAACATTTGATATTCTTCAACAGAAAGAGATCATTACTTCTTATAATCAAATTAATCCAAAAGAAAAAAGGAAAAAAAAGAAAGCCATTTCATCATCGTTGAAGATTTTAATAAGCAAGTTTATAAAGCAAAATACTACCTTAAGGGTGGAGATTTTGCTTTATACCGATAGGCTTGAACTTGTGTTTAATAATCTGAAACTATTCCTTTGTTTTCTTTTTATTATTTTTAATTACCAATCACAATCTTTCTAGTAATAAATACATTTCCAATCAAAATTTTCGACTTCGGAGAAAATTTCAGCCCTCTGCAAGAGCAAGTTGTTTTGAGCATCTCGAAACGTTTCGAGATGCTCAAAACACAACTTGCCATTACCTTTGAGGTAATATTTTGCTTGTTGTTTATTTTATATAAAATGAACAAAAAAAACCTCATTATCAAAAATATTTGTGTATTTATCAAATGATACACTTAATAATATTATTATGTAGATATGTAGTTACATAATTACCGATATAAGTAAAATTTCTAAAGCAACATTCAACGAAATAAGGCTTAAATTTTAAAAATAAAAATTCCCACTTTAAAAAATGTTCATCAAAGTGGGAATTTATTATATCTGAATTATTAGTTTAAAATAATTGAATCTAGTACTGATTCTGAATATTTTAAACAACTAACACTAAAGTTTCTTTTCGCTTGTCCAGCTATCAAGAAATGCTTTCGCAATTTGAAAATAACTTTCAGCATCCTGTTTTGTTTTAAATTCTCCAGCGTGCGCTACAGAATTTCTAATTTCTCTTAAATCTTGTAATAGTTCTATCTTAAGATTTATTGGTTGATGAAAATAATTTCGTAATTCTATTTCTAATCGTGCAAAATCTGTATCGTTACAAGAACTCACATTCGGACTTAGAATACCAGTTTTGAACTTTTCTAATGAGCCTTGCATCAATCCTACTGTCCATTTCCTTGTAGGATTAACAGTTTTATAAAACTCTTTCAACTCATTTTCTACAGCTCTCCCAAACTGTAAAATTACCGGAGAAAAATCATCGTCTTCATCAATATTGCTGAGCAAATATTGACCAGAAGCTAAATATTTTGCTGTTAAATCTAAAAGTTTGGTGGTATTGAATTGCTGAACAATGATCTGCGCATAAAAGCGCATATCCAATTTGTTAACGTACGCATCAATCCTATTCTCCAAGACCTCTATCTTCGCTTGGCTTTCCTCTTGCTGATTTTTAAGATTTTTAAAATCTGTAATGAAGCTATCACGCTGGATATTGAGTAAGCTAAATTCCAGATTTTCACTTTCGTCAAAAAAGCCACTATCGAAGAGTTTATAATCTATGCTTCCATCTTCCTCTATATGCAGGGTAGATATTGGCTTTTTAGTTCCGTTTTTTTGTTGATTTCTTAAATAAAATATTTTTATTTTCTTTCCATCAAACTGTTTACCTGCAACCAGATTTTGAAATTTTCGAATCATATATTCGCTATGTGTTTCTATCACAAACTGAATATTATATTTTTCATTCGCTCTTACAAACAGCTCAGCAAGTAGCGATTGCCATTTTGGATGCAAGTTCGCTTCAGGTTCTTCTACAAGTAATAAACTTGGGATGTAATATCTCTTAGAAGTTGGACCTTCCGGATCATTATAATTTTCAAACCATCTTTCACTTTTAGCAGCAAGTACACGGATTTGAATCAAAATCAAAATCAATTGCTTGATTCCATAACCGAAATCGACCAATTCTCTTTTCACTCCTTCCAAAGTTGTAATGGTAACAGAAATCAATTGATATTTCGGCTGATAATCAACTTCAATCATTTGACCGATTTCAAATTTTTGCAAGTACTCCTTTAGAAAACGAGAATACTGTAGTTTATAATAATTAAAATCCTTCAGCAAACTGATAAAATGAGAATCGTTTGAGGCAAGATAAATTCTTGAATTTTGCTCTTTGACAGCAGATAAATAATTGACCGTTGATATTCTTTGAATTAATCCTTTCCAAGTACTTTTGAAGCAATTTTCTATTACATTATAAGTTTCGACATTTCTCCCATTTTTTTCAACTTTCTCAATACTCAACCAATTCAACTTTTGTCGCAAAATCTCCAGTGATTTGTAATACAGAATTTCCTCGTCCGTTGGAGTCGGTGTAAAATCATCAACTTCAGAATCACTTTCACAGACTTCTTTTTTTTCAGATAATATGTCTGAGGGCAGACTTGCTAGAAAAGTATCCCATTCTACTATGCTTACATCATTTTTGAATGAATTGATAAGTATAGAAGGTACAAACGGATAATTTTCCTTTTCCGCAGTTTCTTCCATTTCTTCAAGCCAGCTGCTTCTATCGTTAATTTCTAAATACATTTTGTAGAATCCTTTAACCATATTTAACTCCTCTTTCAATTTTGGAGCATTTATCGTCCACTCCACATAACCTACCAAAGGGTCATAAGGTAAAGCAAACCAACTATGTTGTGCGAAGAAAGCTTTTTCTAAGCCTTGTTCCCCAGTATTATATTTTTCTTCATCTTCCTTTTTCTTCCTTTGAAATTCTTTATCATAAGTGTCTTTTTCTTCTTGTGAAGCATCTCTATACTTGAATGAAAATAATACAGATTGGTCTTTATTATCAAGAATTTTAATACATCTCAGTTTTGCTTTATAATTGTTTGGCGAATCCTGAGCATCAAAAGACAGTGATGCATAAAGATTTGTTAATCCTAAAAATGTAAATGGCAAAGAGATTTCGATGGTCTTATTATTTTTATTATAAAGAACATTATCAAAATCTCCCAACAAATGCTCCTGCTGCGTCAAATCCAAATCGAAAACTGGATGCCCGTCTTTGACACTATTTTTGAGCATTTGCAGAGATTTGATAATTGTACTCTTTCCGGAGTTGTTGGCTCCTGTCAAAATATTAATGGAAGATATTTCCTCAAAAAATCCTTCGTTATCATCAAAGATTCTAAAATTCTTTAGTCCGAGATTATCTATTAGTTTCATATTTTTATTTAATTTGTTGTAAGATTGGATTAGATTTTTAGCCAATCATTGATATTATTTAAAGTTCGGTGCAAAATTAAAAAAGAACTACGCGGTCATTTTGCGTAGTTTTAGTTGTATTATATTTTTTTAAAATTTATTGTTCTGGTCGGTCGAAAATGTTGCGAATCAAAGTTTGTTTGAAATATTTACAAATACTGAGATATTTTTCTTTTCAAGCCAAGAAAATCTAGAAACAAAATCCTTGAAAACATTCAGTGATTTATAGATTAAAAGGAGGACGTGTTATTATAAAATCGACCATCCTATCTACGGTATTTTGTATCAATTCATCGATGGAGCAAAAAGACCTGAAGAATGTTTTCTTGTAACTCGCGCCAACGGAATTTCAAACACATTGACATCTGTAGGATTGATTTTTATCGTGCTAAAAAAATAACCTCTTTCCCAAACAATATCTCTTACACTACTTACAATAATATCAATTATTTTATCACTACTATGTTTAATGATAAAATCTCTTAAATTGTTTATAGCTGCGGCATCATCACTTGGTGAGCTTACTGTAACATACTGGCTATGTCCTTTTACAATTCTATGCAATAGAATTAAAAAATCTATTACTCCTACTGGAGGAAATATTCCATCAGTAATTGTAAATGAAAATGGTGTAGTTAATAACAAGTTTGTTAATCTTGTAACTGTTGAAGTTTTACCTGAATCAGGCTGACCTCCAAATAATAGAAAATTCATAATGGTTATTGGTTTTTTATTAATAGCTAAATTAGCTTGAAATTACCCGTAAATCAATTCCTCCTTCCTTCTTAAGATGATTTGATGTAACTCCCAATAAATTTAATATTGACGGTGTTGCAGTTGCTTTAGAAAAGCCTGGTTGGACAATATAAATCTGAAATTTCAATTCTTTCTTCCACTTAGCTTCAAAAAGTAATTTTTCCAATAATTCTATATCACCTTTTCTAATCCGGGTTTGTCCAATCTTCTGTTTTTTATCTTCTCTTTTTATCAAATGATTAAAGAATTCCACATTATCTTTATATTTCCAAATCAAAGATTTCTGTGTTTGACCACAAACTTCATAAAAGTTCTTGATTTCACCTGAAACTCGACCATTTTGAGCAAATTTCAAATGATATAGATCTATAAGAATTTCATTTTCATTATTTTTAATAGCAACAATATCTGCTATTTCTCCTTTATTGTCATCATTAAAAATTAAATCATAATAATTTTCTTGGATTAATTTTTCAATGGAATGAAACTGAATTGAATTGGTGTTTAAATTCGAAAATCCCTCAGATTCACTATTTAAATTAACTCCATTCCAATCCCACTCTTCAATTTCATCTTTGGGGAAATCTAGTATTTGTTCATTAAATTTAACGTAATCATTTCCTTGTAAAAATGCTCCATCGTGAAACCAAAATTTGGGTGGAAGTTCATTGAAAAATTCAGCTACTGCAAAATTTCTTGATCCAATTTTTACATTAGCATCAATAGTAGAGAGCTTCACAATACTGAAACCGTATAATTTATTGCCATTTGTAAGTGTTTCACTTAGATTTAATTGAAAAGCAATACTCTCATTTTCAGTATCTAAAGAGAAGCACAACGGATTATCATTATTAGGATTAAATGTGTTAAGCTCCAAAGTTGACAAATCATACTCGATTCCGTTAATTGTGAAAACAACTTTATCTTCAATTGTTTTATAGATTTCGTGATGCCAATCCACTGAAATTGGATAAGCATCTGGCCTCACGGAAATCCTAACTGGCTTTATCGAGTTACTAAATAAAATATTATTAGGATCAATTTCATCGTTTGCCAATTTAACAGCAATTCCGTCACACCAATCCAGGAACTGATTTATTGTTCCTCTAGAATATGACCAAATTCTTCCTTTTCTTGAACAACCTATAGAAGTCATATCGCCATCTTCAAATCCTACCCCAAAAACATTGTTGCTAATGCCCGATTTTTCTTCTGCCAGAGAAAGCCCTTCTTGTACACCTTTTCCATAATAAGACTGGAAAGTTATATCTTTTCCAAGACCTCTTCTCAGCCCTAAGTTAAAAAGTCGAACCCTGTCAATATTATAAAATGTTTTGAAGACCTCTTCATCTTTTATTAGTAAGGAACTTTCACCAATAACGGCATTTGCTAATTCTTTATAAAGGCTTCCTTTATCTGAGGAATGTATAAATAATAAATTTTTTGATTGCTGCCAGTAAACTATATAAATATCCCATTCAATATTATAAACGTCTTTAAAACTACCCCAATCAACAGGTTTTTTATTTCCTAGAAAAACAATCAATGCCTTTTTCTCTCTATTTAAATCGAAAAATTTATAGTCATAATTTTCATAACCTTTTATACCTTCCTTGAAATTCATTGGATGCCAATCCTCGGTTAGATTTTGATAAACCACGGAGCTAAAGGCTGGACGGACTTCTTGAAATGGAATGAGTGATTCATCCAAGTGACTAAACCCTGCTAAGAATTCTTGTAGGTCTATTTGTTCTTGAGTAGCTTGTAAACTTAAGGCTGGTAATATTGAGTTCCAATTTGATTCTTTAGCGTAAAGTAAACTTAATTCATCACTTAAAGTTGGTTGATGAAGATTTGCAATAAAACTGGCTTTACCCAAATTATTATCTTTATTTGTACGTGTAAACCTACCTGCAAATTGCAAAGTGATTGGTAAGCTTTTTCTGACATCGTGGAATGCTGCAATTTTCAATTCAGGTAAGTCGAATCCCTCTCCAAGCATATCAACACATACAATAATCTGATGCTGTTTGTCTATTATATTTTGTTTAATATTTGATTGCCCCTTTAGGTTAGAATATATTTTAACAGGATTTAAGTCTTTATATTGTGAGTAGATTTCAAAAACTTCATCCGCACGATATTTATCCTCACATCTGGCCATCAAAATATGTTTATAACCATTTGCTAGGTCTTCTCTTAATTTATTTACAGCTGTTTCTGCAATTTTTAAGTCTGCAATTTTTTGGTCATATTCTCTAATTGGGATGAAATCAATTTCTTTAAAATAACCTTGTTCCTGTGCTTCTTTTAGTGTGAAATTATAAATGATTTTTCCATCGAGTAATTGCCCATCATTCCTGTATGGTGTTGCTGTAAAAAGCACAACTTTATTTTTATCAAAAGATTTAATGAGCTTACTCCAGCTTTTAGCTTTCGAATGATGTGCTTCATCAACAAATAAATGTGAACACTTTTCAGTCAATAAGTTTTTCTGCTGAATTGACATTGATGTCAATAAATCCATAGTAGAAACAATTACATTGCATTTATCAAAAAATTGATTAAGTTCTTCTTCATTGCTAAAACCAGTATTCAGCATTCCAACCTTTGGATATTTAGCGGAAGTATTTACAATTGAATTTCCTTCACTGTCAAGTTTTTTTAACCAACCTAAATTACAAAATTTACCGGCTAATTGACCTCTTAGAGCATCAGATGGTACAGTGACTAAAAGCTTACTACATTTATTAGCAATCAACACAGATAACATTGTTTCCGTTTTACCTGTTCCTGTCGGTAATACGACTGTGGCAATTTCAGTAGCATTTGTCAAATGTCCTAAAATCGAATGAATGGCACCAATCTGAGGTTTACGTAATCCAATTGTATTATTTTCAATATCTTCTTCTTTGAAATTGAATGTGTTTTTCCAAGAAGCCACGATTATATCTGACAAGTTCTCAACATTATCAGGATGCTTCAACCATTTGACAAATCTTATATTTCCATTTTCAACATCTGCTTTGAGAAAACTTTTTGATAATAGAACAAAGTTTTTATCATCAGGAACATCATTTTTATCTGTAGTGATGTAATATTCATTATTATCTAAATCTTTTAAAATGACTTTTCCTCTTTGGAAAGAAACAATTTCAAATTCGTGATATGATTCTTCCTTAATTAAATGAATTATTATATTCTTTTTTGCAGCGCTTCCAATTTTTTCTTCTCTTTGTAGTTTGGGTAATTTTAAATTCATAGTAGTTATTAGTTTTGTTTAAAAGTACTTTAATTCTATTATAAAAAAAACTGTTCGTTAAAAAAATGACTTGTTAATCGATCTGTAAAATTAGATTTTAAAAACACAATCTCTTTACGGTTTCCCGTAACGCATAAATATAATAGCCTCCGAAATAGTCTATCACGATAATATAATTAAAGAAGTGCTTTTAAAAGTCGTATCCAATTCTAAAACTCAGATTAGGAAATTCCTGAATATCGTAACCCATTCCTATATGCAACTCACAATTGAAATTTTTTGCAAAATTTCTTCATAATCCCCAAGTTGGTACAATTGATAATATAGGATTAATATCTATACTTTCAACATTAAAAATAACAAACCAATCCAGAGTAAAGCCTACAAGTACAGAGATATAATTTTCAGAATTGTGATTGATGTTCTTAACGCTATCTTCTTTTTTTACTGATGTAATAATGCCATTTTGCAGACACAGATAATTCGGGTGTTAAGGCAAAACCTATTTTTGAGTACAAATATCACCCTACAGGTGATTTAAAATCAATCTCACTTCTCAATATTAATTCTTTTAAGTCATTAAAAAATAATACTAAAAAATTCAAAAATATATTTTCTTTTTTTAATTAATATTATTTATAAAAAATAAGCCAAATCTAAGATACTTAAGCAATTACAAAACTGTCTAGGTGCGTAATTATATAATTGCCAACATAAATAGATTTCTATATCAATATTCATCATCTACTTACCAATATTTTAAAATTTAAGCTATTAGGACATTTAGTGACAACTATTTCCGCATAGTGCCATTTCAAACATAGTCTTCATTTTCAGAATTATTTTTCTAAAAAATGAAATTATGCTTCACAAAGAAACTGTCAGTAAGAAAATGTGGGAGCTTCTCCAAAAACTGATGAAAGATGAAATGCTTAAAGATTTTACTTTGGTTGGCGGTACCGCCTTAGCCTTGAAATTAGGGCATAGGTTATCCATTGACATTGATCTGTTTACTACGAAGGACTTTAACTCAAAGGCTTTAATTAGATATCTGCAAAAAGAATATAAGGCAACAGATGAGATTGTTTTTGAGAATACAATTATGACCTATATTGAAAATATAAAAGTTGACCTTTTAGCACACAAATATCCAGTTATTGCGATGGATAACATTTCTGAAAATATTAGGATGATTTCTAATGATGATATTGGTGCTATGAAACTTCACGCAATATTTCAAAGTGGAGCAAGATTAAAGGATTTCGTAGATATGTATTTTCTTCTTGAAGAAAATCCCTTAAAGTCATATCTCGATAGCTACCAACTAAAATATAATGGAAATTCAAATTTAGTAGCACGTTCATTAATCTACTTTGATGGTATTAGAAATCAATATGACATTTCAATGATTCAAGGAAAGGAGAATAATTGGAAGACAATGCAGGAAAGACTCAAAAAAGCTGTTTTAAATCCTAATCTGAAATTTGGAAGTTTAATTTCAAAAAAATCCATTCCCATCAATAAAGGAAAAGGATTTAGAAGGTAATTTTGTTGAGAAAAAGAGATAAAAACCTTATATTTATAGTATGAGAATAAAAGATAAAGTTTTACCGAATATTCATCCGAAATTCTTCTGGGACGCCGATTTTAGCTTATTAAATTGGGATACAGCCTATGTCCATATTATTTCTCGTATTATTGAAAGAGGAGGAAAAAATGAGATTGATGAAATTATAAAATACTATGGCCGTGAAAAAGTTGTAAATACAGTTCGAAGTGAGATTCATTTTCTCGCCAACTATGCAATTGACCGAGCAATAGACTTTTTTCCGGAACTTAAAAAAGAAGAAATCCATTGCTATCTAAACAGAAAGGATAAGCCCTATCACTGGATATAGTTTTTGGAAACTTTCTTCCGAAACACAAAACCAATAATATTGTTGAGAAATTATTTTCTCATAATAAAAAATTGAAAGGTGCTAATTTTGGTGTGGTAACGCCTGGTGCAAATTAGCTTCTTTTTCCTTTTGACAAAAAATGTTAGGGTGTCCGCTTCTTAGTGGACTCCCTAACATTTTAAATAATTATCTTAGAAATGGAAATTGCTAAAATAAGCGTAAATTATAGATAATCTGATCTTAACTTCTTCGTATACTATTTAATTAGTACGTACGAATTTAAAAATAGTTAGTTATTATTCATTTTAGTTATTCGTTCGGCGGAAGTCAAAACTATGAGAGTGTGGCAAATTTTATAGTAAAAAATGAAAGTGGAATGTTTTATTTTCTCATCACGATTGCTAATTTATTTAGATAATAATTCATCTAAAATGTCCTTTTTAAATTTGCTAAAAGGACGTTTGTGATAATTTTCTGTATCCATTTCAATCCCAAAAGCTATTCTATAAGCTTCTTGTTTCGTCATTATTTTGAAATTATTGATCATTCTTTCAAGAAATTTATCAGAATATTTATATCGAAGATCTAATAAGTCTTTTAGTTCTTTATTCGAATGAGCATTATAGATTTCTTGAATTTTGTTAAATTTTAATGTTGCAGGCGTTTTCAAAGCAGAATTTGGCACCTTAGTAACAACTTTCAACGATTGTAAATTATCTGCGAATTCATAACTAAATGTGAAAGATTCATTTACATCTGTTTTGTATGGGTGATTTAGTTCATCAAGAGCATTATTCCAATCGTATTTGGGACTTCCTTTAATGTGGTTGCAGGAATGACAACTTGGGATAAGATTATACAACGATAATGATAATAGGGGGAAAATATCTTTTGGAAACCAATGATCTAATTCTGCTCTAGCAAAATTATCAAGAATGTTTAATGTGTAATTTTTATTACAATATATACAGGTGTCAATATTTAGAATATTTAAAAAATCTTTAGAGTAATTTGGTTGAAACCAATTTTCATAACCTGTTTTTTTTAAGAAAAAATTTATTTTCTTCCTATCTTTTTCAGCAAATTTAATTTTTCTGAATTCTTTGTTGATTTCAAATATTTCAGTAGGAGTGCCGCTTACAATTCCCTTCAGATTTTTTTTAACGAACGAAACAAATTTTGTTGGCAAACCTAATTCAATATTAATTGAACTAGTACAAATTACACAATTTTTATTACCGCAATCGTGTCCATTTTTATATGACTTACCTCCTTCAAATTTTCTTAAAAACCAACATTGCAACAATTTGCTAAAAAAAATCATTTTTGATTCATCTATTTGTAAAACAATCATAATTGAGGTTCGATTTTAAAATTGTATTTATCTGCCAATTGTTTCATTTTTTTAATTTCTTCATCTATATCTAATTCCTCCGGAAAAGAATTATAGTACATTTCGTCAAGCTTATATTTTATAAGAGGTTCATCAATTAAAGAAATAACACCTTTTATAAACTCTTTCTCTTCTCGTTTTTGATTATTTAGATACGTAATTACCTTTTTAATCTTTTCGTCAACAAATTCTCCTAAAAGTGTGTCCCCGATAAAAAAACTTTCAGATAACAAGTCTGTTATATTAGCTGAAAAGGTACTTTTATTAATGTACTGATCAGGCTTGCCTTCTTTTAAAAATAGAACATTTTGCTTAGGAATGTCTGATAAAATAAACGGAGAGTGAGTTATCAAAAGAATATTTAGTCCGTCGATGTTGGTCAGTTGTGAATTCCCTATTTGATTAAGTAAGTAGTTTACAAATTTTCTTTGAAATTCAGGATGGAAATAGAGTTCAATCTCATCAAAAATTAAATTGACGTACCTGTATTTTGCTGTTTTTTCACCAGAAACTACCGAATTTATATTTAGAAGATGATAAGTAATTGAACTTACAGAATATATCAATTGTTGTTCTCCGGAACTCAGTTTATTAAGCTCTATTAGGTTATCATCGTTTTCATCAATATAATCTAAATCATTTAAGAATATAGTCGTCTTAAAAATTGGTGGAGGTAAAATTTCGATCAATTTTAAATTTTCTTTTGGAAAATTCTTGACCAGATTTTCTAGAAGTTTTGAAATAGTATCTACGTCTGTTTTATTATTTCTGACTACCTCTTGCCAGCCATCGTTGAAATGTAAATTGAAATTTATTGTTTGAAAAAATTTATTTGTGATATGACTTTTATGGTTTTCGATAAATATTAAAAAATTATCGATATCTATGAAATAACGTGTATATTCTTTTCCTCCTTGTTCAACGATGTTTTTTGAGGTGACAAATTGATCATACTCTAAATACTTATCGCAGATACTTATAACTTTGTATATTAGATAATAATCAATTTTCATTTGAAGATTTTCATCTCCAATATCTATAATCTTGTAGTAAATTTTTATTTTATTTAAAATTTCAGGAATATTATGGCAGGAAAGTAACGGGAGTGTTTGGTTATACACATCGAAATTGACAGAAACATCGATATTGTGATTACCTTTTATGTATTGATAAAAATTTGATTTCTCCTCATTTGTCTCATATTTCTTTCCCCATTGCCCTTGGTCGTTTGAATAGATAAAAAAATCTCTAATATCTTGATCATCAATCAGCAGCTTGGTCACTTTTTTATTTTCACCGATTTCTCTAAAACTAACATTATTATCAATGACTGGTCGTAGTAAATTAACTAAAAGTCTTTGCTCTAATAATATTTTTTCATTATTAATATTTATTGTGCCTGACTGCCATTTATGTTCCTTTCCCTCTCTTTTCGGATTTATAACCAGCGGTATTTGATAAGAATCATTCTTATGAAAAAGATTATCGATCCAATCGCCAACTACTTGAGAGTTAAATGCATATAATGAATAATTAATAATTTCTGTATAAAAGAAGTTGCTGAGAGTAAAAGTATCAACATTTGAATAGTTTTTAAATTCAAAGTTTACATCATCAATTTTTAATTGGAAATAAGTGTTATCACATTTATAAAAAATCTCACATCTGATTTTTTTTTCCTCCTCATCTTTAACGGCACTAAGTAGATCTGCGGTTGTGTGTAATTGATTATCTTCTGCGAGGTTTAAAGACAACTGGTTAATGCAGGCTGTAAATAGTTCAATAAGTGCACTTTTTCCACTTCCATTTTTCCCTACTATTGCTGAAATATTTATATTGCTACCATAAAGATCTTCGGGGACAGGATTTGTTGTTTGGTATTCAATATTGGTTACATCGTGGAAATCTTCTTCCGTAAGTTCAGTATTACCATTATAAAATTTATAATCTTCATAAAATTTATAAATTTTACCTTCTATAAGATTTTTACGAAATCTCTCATTACAGTTCTTAAGTGGTCTTAAGGCTAAAAGTTTAAAATCCATAGTTATTTAATTTTTATAAATATATCTTTTTTTTTAGAAAAGACAGATTGCTATCTTTTATTATTTAGACCAAATTTCTTTTTGACTATATCCCTTAATATTTTGAGTTAGATAAGATTTTATGTTACAAGTTCTATTGATTATTTCCTGTTCTGCATATTCTCTTTTGGGAAATTTGAACGTAGAATGGTGTTTATTATATTCAAAATTAATAATTAGCTACGATCTTTATTTCCTCATTTTTCCTCTCAAAAGATGATATATATCCTTTGCTACTGAGATGATTTACAAACTGTAGATTGTAAGCATTCATCGGAATAGACGGTCTTTTTCTGCTGACTGCAATATCCGAATATGGATACGGTAAAATTTTAATCAAATTATACACTTCTTCAACCGATAGTTTTTCAAACTGAATATTAAGTACTCTTACTCGGCTTTCGATAGATTTTGTATTTTTAAATATACCTTCCAAAATCTGATATTCTAACTGCACGTATGGCAAATGTGATAAGACAGAGCAAACAATTGTTGTAATATCCTTGTAGTTAATAATCCAATCTGCATCAAGTTTTTTAATAATCTCGATTTTGTTTTTATCACTAATTTTAGTCATTTGAGCCAGCAATAAAATGATGTCATTTTCCACCAGAGTATATTTTTCAAAATCTGCAATGAATTTATTTTGATGCTTAGCTAAAAGCTCAATATGTTCATTTGGAAATTTTTCCTTCAGTAAATTATAATTCTCTTCAGATAATGATAAAATTTTGCTGACCAAATATTTAACCTTTTCGATGCTCAAACCGTCAAACGCAAGCTCAGCTCTTGTGTAAATACTACTTTCCAAAAGATTTTTGTAGCTCTCATCTGACAGCTCATTACAAAGTAGAATTTTCTTTCTAAATTCTTGATAATCAAAATCTCCTTCTTTAGTCATTGTTTGTTTTGAAAGCTCCAGATAATTTTCTTCTTTATTAAGATAATTTATCAATGGAGTCTCTATGCTAGAATCCCATTCAATATAATAATCAAGAACATTTTCCCAGTTTGAAGTCACTTTATTAAATTCAATAAGCATTGTTTTTATTTCCGGTTCATCAATATCTGACAAATTAGATATTTTGAAATCATATTTATTTACAATTTCCTGTTTCATATTATTGGTCAAAATACTGTCATTAAGGAGAAAAATAAAGGAACTTTCTGGTTCCTCAAGGTTTTGTTCCTGTTTCAAAAACACATATTTAACGTACTCGTTGATACCTCCTTTTATATAACCAATAAGGTCATCGCAACCGGATTTGAATACAGAACTATAATGAGCTTTTGCCAAATCGCTAATTTCAATTTCTTTACTGTAAGTTTGTATGAAGAGTTCCACATTCTCCTCATTTATTTGATAATTATCGTTTTTGTAAACGTAATCAAACAGTTTTTGGGTATCTTCTGTAGAAGGATGCAAATCTGAAAATTTCACATTCAATCTTTTTAAAAGTGAAGAGATTTTATCGTAATAATTATTTTGCTCATCATTTTTTATCAATGATAAGAAATAAGGTTTTTCTTCTATAAAATCTTTTAGCAAATCATTATTTTGGAATCTAAGAATATCATCCACTGGCGCAAATTTTATAAGCAATTCTAAATAGTAGTTTTCTTTATCTTCCGTATAATTACTTTTATCATACAAGAAATCTACAAAACCGCTCCAAGATTTGCAGATAGACTGTATAAAAATCTCTAATGGCGAATTCTCTCTGTAAATATAGGCATCGATAAACTCAATAGAAATATCTTTTTCATTACTTAAAATATTGATGATTTTTTCGTAATGATTTTTATATTTTTCATAATTATTGCCAAGAAAATCTAATAAATCAAAATTTAGAATTACGTCTCTTTTGAAATAATTATCAGGTATTTTACCAAGCAATGTCTCGATGTTTGTTAACTGATAATCGAATGGAAGATGTTCTACACTTTTAACCTTTTTCTCAAAAAGAAAATCTTCTTTGGTCAAATTTTCCTCGTGAAATAATGAGATGTAATCATTGTAATTTTCATTGATGTAGCCATTTATCAATAGATTACGCATCAATGGACTGCCTGCAAATTCATCCAAATAAGGGTTTATATTTATCTCTTCAAATATCTGTTTTAAATCCCAAGATTTAATTTCTTGTTTTCTGCTTTTTAGTTTAGCCATTTCAGATTTCAAATCCCCGAGTTCATTATTTGTTTTATTCAAAATAAATTGCTCTCTTTCAGAATAGGTAAAATCGGTATTTACTTTCTTTTCAATATTAGCAAATGAGAAAGCAACTGTATCAGAATACAATCTATAATCTTGATAACTACTGTAATTATTGAGAAGCTGATAGTAATTATAACTTAACTTGTCTGAAACTATCATTTTTTCAAAATTTTCGTCTTTGAGCAATTCATAAAATTTTTTGTTTCCATCCAAATCCAAAAGTACAGCATTAGGAAACTCCTTTTGAATTTCAGCAATATAAATCGCACGTAACTCTCTTACTGACAAATCAGATTCGTTTTCTATATTTTGGATACGTTTTTCGTTATTACCAATTTCAACATCCAACTTTTGAATTAGCTCTCCAGTATATTGGATTTTTTTTCCAATGAATTCATAAAGCATTCCTTCTCTTTTATGCAATTTCATAAAATCGTTGGGATAAAGATTTTTATAAGTAATTATAGCAAACAGATCTTCAGGTTTGGTCACAAAAGTCGGATTCAATGTGTCGCGATATAGAACAAATTCGTGAAAAATATTGATGAGCAAACGCATATCAATATCATCAATAAACGTGACAACATTACTGATAAACTCTTTAGATAATACACTTTCTAATTTAGCTTCTCTAATAAGTTTTGTGAGCTGTTCATCTGCATTAGAAGGATTGATAAATGGAATAATGGGAATAATGTATTCGAAAAACTTAACCCTCTCATTCTTATTTTTGAACATATCATCTTTGATGGCATACACAAAGTTGATTTTCTCTCCGCCTCTTCTACTTTGTATAGATTTGGAATTATTAAGTAAAATATTGATTTCTCTGAGTTTTGTGAAAATATCTGTATTCTCGAATCTGTCTAAATCTTCAATGACTATTACGTTATAATCTGTTCTTTCAAAGAAATATAGAATCTCTTCCAAATGCTCATTAAATACAGATTTATCGATGTTATCTCCAAGCTCAACTTCCCCTTGGATATTAAGTTTATTAATTTTTGAATTACTGAATAAACGAACTATTGTCTTAGAAAATAGCCCAATTCCAAAAAAGAAAATAAGAAATACCAATAATGCTATCCAATCTAATTTTAACGACCATTTCCAACTGTCAGGGTTAATTTTATTAATAAAATCA
The DNA here is from genome assembly GCF_058310155.1 of Chryseobacterium sp. DT-167. Classification (NCBI taxonomy): domain Bacteria; kingdom Pseudomonadati; phylum Bacteroidota; class Flavobacteriia; order Flavobacteriales; family Weeksellaceae; genus Chryseobacterium; species Chryseobacterium sp. DT-167. The sequence continues at coordinate 217,247 of NZ_JBZEEQ010000004.1, forward strand.
AATTTGAAAAGAATGAAAATAGTGGAAATCCATAAAACCAAACCGACAGCAATAGACCACATCTTTTCGGTAGTATTGTTGATGATACGTTTGAATCTAGAATCCGGAATTTCTTCGGGTTTTACGTGATAAAATATTTGTTGTAGGATACTTACTTCAAGCAATCTTTCTAAATCTTCAACATCACTAGAATCGTTGAATGATGCTAAGGAAATATTCAAATATTTATAATCAGGATTTAGGTGTTGAAAAGTTTTTATGATTGTACTTTTCCCAGAACCATATGCGCCAGTAATCGCTATATTGGTAATATCAGGCTCATCGATAGAGTTTTTGATTGCTGTGAGATAAGGCTGAACTCTTGCTATATCTTTCTCTTCAGTTAAGATTTTTGGAGCTAACGAGCTTATACTTTTTCGATTAAGATTTTCTTTGTTTGGTGTTTTAGATGTGATTCTTTGAAATAGAGATTTCAACATAGTATGAGTTTAGATCATATACTCAAAAAGCATTCCCACAGTCAATACCGTACTAATTGTCAGAAAGTTACAGCAATTACACATCTTAAATCCGCCATTGTGACCGATTTCTTATAAACTCAAAATCTTTGTAAGATTAAACTCAAAAATTATTAAACCTTTCTAACTCTCCAATGTAGATTTCAATTACACTTTCCCAATGTTTTCCATCTCCCCATTCTACTGCAATTTTAATAGGAATTTTTGAATCAATAACATTGATCTCTAATATGTCTATTTTCAAAATTCTGTTGATAAAATCTAAAGGAGGATTATAATCTCCACTTAGTCTATCTTGGTAAGGAATAGAGACAAGTCTTGTTATTTCAAGCTTGAGAAGTCGTGTTAAGTTAAAAATATCATCTTTAAACTTCCAATAATAATATGAAAAGAAAGACCCGAATAAAGGAGAGTCCTTCATATCACCAAAATTAGTACTTAGTGCTATCATTATCGCTTGCTTTGCAGCATCTTCACCTGTAACAAATTTAAAATCCCCATCCTCAAATTGGAAATCTGCAGATATGTCAGTCAATCTGTAAGGTGTTGTTCTCTTTGATTTTTCCAGAGTAGCTAACGAAATAATGTATTTATTATCTACCAATTGCCAATTCAAATCTCCTGATATCAATCTTCCGTCACCTTGGCTTTCGATAATTATATATTTTTCTAATTTGCTTTTGTTGTCATTAAAACTTAGAATATTATTAAATTCACCCAAAACGAATTTAACAATTTCAAATTTCCAAATGCCATCATTTGCTGACTTCCAAATTGCTTCGATAAGAATATTACTTCCAATGGCAACTAAGGTTGTTGGTAGAATTACTTTCTGGTGATCTAAATTCTCTAATAATTCAAAAGAAGTTCGCTCTGCGATTAACTTCCATTGTTTTAAAGTTTCTGGTGAATAATTGACATAATCTACATCAATGATTCTTGCGTGGCTCTTACACAGTCAAATACCATTATCAATAGAACTTCTTTGCTCTTGTGACATAGCATCGTCGTAACGAGGACCTCCAGAAGATGCAGCAAAAATATGTGAAGCTTCTCCCAAATTAATAACATCCTCATTGTTCCTATGTCCGGGTCCTACAGTAAGCCTCTGACAACCTAGAAAGGAGCATCTCCAAGCAACTCTTTTAGCTAAAATATCTTTGGTTTTCTGACTGAAATTATCTCTCATTTATTCAAAATTATAATCAGATTCTTTATCAAGATAATTGATACTTGTAAAGTTTGAAATGCCCGGTCTTTCGAACAATTTATATATAATATCTTCTCTTTCTTCCTCAATATTTTCAACATCTTTATCAATAAAAACTGTATGGAATTTGGGCTTGATTTTTATTAATAGTGTTCCCGAATCTGTAAAATCACGAGACAGTAATTTCCAATTGACGATAACCTCACTGTTTTCTCCTGAAACTTTAGGCTTGATAAAAAAATTTCCAGTATTGAAATAATCTCCTTGGACAAGCTCTTTACTCTGAGTTTTGATATACAGAGATTTCTCAGTATTACTATACTCCCTTATATTGTTTACATAATTGGGATTAATCAAATAATGACCACTTTCTGCGCCAACTTTTTCAAAATCTCCTTCAAAATCAAGCTCTATCTTAAAATCTTCAATAACTGATTCTCCAGAATTTTGAATTTGAAGTTTTAACCAACACGTTTGTCCCCAGACATACTTTTGATGTCCAATCAAAGAATGATTTAAACTTATTTTACTAAATAAAGCATTAAATTTCTTGTTAGGTTTACTTCCTAAAGAATCATATTTTTTAATAGCTTCTGCTAGGGTCAAATTATACTCGAATTCATCTTCTATATTGTCATCTTTAGATTTATATATGTAACGTTTAACGTTTTTTTGAAATTTAGGCTGACAAATAATTTCAGATTTGCCATTGTCGAATGTTACTGACAGTTGCTTTACACGATGAAAATCCTCATTTTTAATATACCAATTGTATACATTTGGAAATTCAGATATTTTTCTTTCAAAAAATTCCCAAAAACAAATTTGAATAGAAAAGAGTCCATTCTTTATATTCTCTACACTTTGTATTCTTACATATTCTTCAACCTTTTGATCTTTTGGTAAAGAGGTAGCTATAATCAGTTTGCTTAAACTAGGTTGAAAAGATTTTGCTTTCTCGATTTCAGCTTGTATATCTCCAACAGAAATCCTATTTGGCTTGCCATCAATTAAATTTAGTTTTTTGTTTTTACATTGTATCCCATTATAGCTTAGTCCGCCATCAATAGGTCCATAAATATCAACGCCATTTTGTCCCTGAGCATTATCTGAATTGAATTCAATTTCGTGCGGAATATTCCATACTTCACCCCAGATTTTGAGACATAGAGTTTCAAAATCCTGCCAATTTTTAGGGGGATGTATATTTATCGGTGCTTTCATTAATTATAGAATTAATTTTTTAGTAAAAAACTTATATCACTTTTCTGACCAATTCTTGCGGATTATTTTTCATAGTTTCTATTTCGTTTATGAAGTCATCTTTGTATCCTACTTTATCAAGAAGAAATTGATGCCGATGATCAAAAATTTTCACAATATCATCCCAAGTGTAAGCATATATTTCATAATTTTTTACCGCTTGAACTAAAAATTTCTTGCCTTTATTCTTATGTGATTCGTACTGATCTTTTATATAATCATCAACATCTTTACCAATTAAAATCAGTTTCCATTTACGTAAATCGCTATTGAATTTGGGTTCTTTTACAATAAACCTGATGTAATTTTCTAATTGGTCATACTGAACTTTCGTCAATATTACACTTGGTCGTTTTAGTTCTACGATGATATTCTCTTCCTCATCTAAAAACCCTGAAGAAGCATTTTTCCTGCAAATAAATATATCTGGCCTTTTTAATTTTTCTTTAGACTCAATAACTGTTCTTTTCCTTTCGTTCTTATTTTTCTGTAGAACCTCATCATCTTCATCATCTTTATCAAACTTAATTTTTTCTTCTTGCTCTAAGAAGTATAAATAATTGTTTAATGTTTTCTCAAAATTATCGTCAGCAGAAACAAGATGATATTGTTCACCAAACAACCAATAGTTATTTTCTACTAAAACCTGAATGTGATCGCATTCATTTGTAAACTTTTCCAAATCAAAAACTAACCGTTGAATAGTATTGATTGTATTTTTCCTTTTTTCTAGCAATTGTACTAATGCAGTAATATTGCTAATTTTTGTTTTAGAAAGTACTCTTGCCAATTCCTCTCTTTCTTCTTCAGATATTTCAACAATATTTTCTAAAATTTGTAAAATATTTTCACGCTGCTCGGAGTCTAACAATAAATTCAAAAAACCAATTAATGTTTTTTGCTGAGGAATTCTTAGATTTTGAAAAATTTTAGGATTGATACAGTAAAGTTCTTTAACGACAATTTCCAAATCTCTTTTGCGAAGATTGTCATATTGATTACTTCGAAACTTAGGAAAAATATTATTCTTTCTATAATCTTCAATAAGCTTTTCAGCTTTCCTATTCCTAATAAAATTTTTCTCTTCATCAGAAACTATTCTATTTAAAAACAGTAAGAGCTTTTTGTAAACAGGATCACTCTGGTTCTTTTCAAAACCTAAAGAAGTTCCGTCATTTTCCGTCCTGCTAAATTTTTCAAAATAATCTGATATTACGTAAACTGAGTGACAAAAATCTTGAGTTTTATTATTGAACTTTGTATGTTCTCGACCTTTTTCATCTAGTTCATTATTTAGAAAGTAGTAATAATATCTCTCATTGATTTTGTTTTTCCATAAGATGAAAGAAATATCGAAGCTTTTGCCCTCAATTTCAATTGGGTATTCTGTAATCTTCTCAACTACATTGTTATAATCAATTGGAACTTTATTGACATTAATGGCAAAATTTCTGTTTTTATTCAAATATAAAAACCAACCAAATTCTGACTCTAAAAAGCTAGTGAATTCTGAAGAATCTAATAAATCCCCAGTTAAATTTGTGAATGATCCAAAATGAACAGTTGTTCCGCAACCTTCGTTTGTAATTACTGAATCTGACGTTTTGTAATCATCAAGATTAGAACTTACTATTTCGATATTATAACTTAAAAATTTTTGATTCTCATTATCATAATATGTAGTCTTCCACATTGCTTCATCACAAAACTGTTGGAAAGAAAATCTACCTTTTCCTTTCTTACCTTTAATAAATCTATTGTTGTCAAAAGATTTTGCTTTATTAGAATCTAGGAAATATCCAAAAGTTTCATCAATGGTTTTGAATGATATCCCATTACCATTATCTGTTATTAAAAATTCAGACAAAGTACCAACTTCATTGGCGCTAAAGAAAATGTCTATAACAGAAGCTTCTGCATCAAAACCATTCCAAATATATTCTGAAATTGATTTTCGAAAATCATTTGGTAAACCGCTTTGTACAATACTTTTAGATGTTATTTGAGTTTTATTTTTTTTCATATTCTCTATTTGTGATCAAAAATGAGCTAGATGGTATTAGTTTTAAGAATTAAGCTAACTATAATACTTATAAAATTATCATAATTTTTCCAACCCTAAAAATATAAAACTTTTAATGACTAAAAAAAGGATAATGTGATTACACTAGTGATAAGCATCCTACTAAATTAGTAAGTCTAATTTTTGCAAATCTTCGATAAAATGATTCGACAATTGTTCCCCGTTGACTACAAACCATCCTTTTCAAAGGGTGGTTTTTGTTTTTCACGAAACTCTGATAAACGATCAAAGATGATCAATAATATTAAAAAAATTCAAACTTCGCCAACAATTACTTGCAGATAAAGAAAAAAACTGTAAATTTGCACCACCAAAAATAACACAGACCTATAGTGTAGTGGTAACACACCGGTTTTTGGTACCGTTATCCGGGGTTCGAATCCCTGTGGGTCTACAAACCATCCTTTTCAAAGGATGGTTTTTTTAATTAAAAAAACACAGGAAACCTTCACTTTGTAATTTATATTGATCCGGAATTTTTATTTAAGAAATAAAAAAACCTTGACTCAAGTGAATCAAGGTCATATCATAATGATTTCAATCTAGTTCAGGTGGTTGAAAGTTCTGCTCATATTTTTAACATCAGTTATTTTAACCATTGTTTTTAAAGGCTTTTCATGATCAGTTTTAATATAATCAATTATATTTTCGTCAACATTATCATCAAACTTTCTGGCAAAAAGGTGATTCCCTTTCTGCAGAAACTCCAGATCTGCTTTTGTGAAGGTTTTAGGACGCAATTTAATATCTCCGTCAGGAATCCAGATTATTGCTCTTTTATCATCATCTACCAGTGTTCCGATAAATGATGTATTCATCAAAACTGTCTGGAAGAAAGATTCATCGGGAATTAAAGTATTTAAGTAATAATCTTCAAACTTTTTTACTTCTGTACTGTTTATAATAAATTCACAACAATCTCTCGTTAAAATCATCCACTGACCGCCAATGTAGGGAATTATATTTTTCATAAAATCTCTTTTATGAGTTTTGTCTGATATTTTACCTTCTGATTCTTCAAAATAATTTTCAATTCTATTCATTGTTTCAGGTCTCACTTTTTCCTGATTGGCAATTTTAATATAGCTTTTACCGTTATTTTTTGATAAAAAATCTTTAATTATTTTTTGCGATTTTAAAGGATAATCCTGTCCGCTCAAATTGATAAAATAGTCCCATTCTGTATTCATGTCAAGAAGGTATTTCATCCCGTCAAGTTCAGCCTGTACCATGCTGTATCCGCCCCAAACAACATTTTCATGGTTAAGAATATGCACATTTGGATATTTTTCGAGAAAGCTTCTTACTTCTTCACCTATTTCCTGATTTGCTTTTTTGTCAATATGTATGAGATAAAAATTTGTGGATTCGTAGATTGCTCTGAAAAGTTTTTTGAATTGATCAGGTAAACGATGTACTAAAATTAGATAGGCAATATTTATAGACTTCGGAGGTAGATCATTAATATTATGTCCGTCGCTTTCGCTTATATAAACATTTTTCATTTTAATATAATTTAAAAATTATGAATGCTTACAACTTATTTTATAAAGTATTAATAGACATTTTTATAAATATACGAAAAATAAAATCAATTTATTGAAAATAATTAAATCAATCGCTAAATTATGCCGTGTTTTTTACAGAAAATAAAATCTTAAGGATCAGTATTATAGATAATTTTCAGGAATTGGAAGGTTATTCTGCTTCATATATTCAAGTAAATCATTGAATTTATCTTCATAATCATTCCCCGAACATTTGTGCGAAATACTGCAGATATCGGAGGGTTTAATCTCTAAAATGTCTGAAATTTTCGTTAAGATTTCCAGATTGATTTTCACTTTAGAATTTTCGATATCCGAATAGGCTTTCTGAGAAATCCCCATTTCAAAAGCCATGTATTCCTGAGTAAAATCTTTACTTCTTCGGATTTTTCTGATGTTTTGTCCGCACACTTTCATAGCTTTTGTTTTAGTAGTTTTAGGTATATTTTAGAAGTTTATCTATTAGCCTCAGACAAAGTTACTAAATACCTTTGTCAAAACATTAGACTTGTATTATGATATTTATTTCTATTCAACAGATGTTTTTTACAGCTAAAGTGTTTTCAACGAAATAAAATTTATACTCTACTACACAACTGGAATTATGGAGACGCAAAAATTTAATTATGACAATAATATTGTCAGAGCATTCCTCTATGCTACAATCGTATTCGGAATCATCGGATTTATCCTGGGACTGACTGCTGCATTAATGCTTTTTTATCCCGAATTACCCGAATTTTTATTTGGAACGGATGACACTACAATTCAGAGTTTAAGAAGCGGAAATATTCAGGGATTGATCAATTCGCAGGGAGCTTTAGGATTTGGAAGAATCAGAATGCTTCATACGAGTGCCGTGATCTTCGCATTCGTCTGTAATTCATTTTTCTGCGGTGCGTATTACAGTATGCAGAGACTTTTAAAAACCAGAATGTACAGTGATACTTTATCATGGGTTCATTTCTGGACGTGGCAAATCATGATCATCGCCGTTGTAATCACGTTTTTAATGGGAATCAACACCTCAAAAGAATATGCTGAGCACGAATGGCCTATTGATATTTTAATTACATTTTCGTGGGTGATTTTCGGAATCAATATGTTCGGAACGATTGCCAAAAGAAGAGTAAGGCACCTTTACGTGGCTATCTGGTTTTATATTGCGACTTGGATTGCAGTTGCCATGCTTCATATTTTCAATAATCTTGAAGTTCCGTTATCATTTACAGGCTGGAAATCCTACTCTGCTTATGCGGGAGTAAAAGATGCACTTGTACAGTGGTGGTACGGACACAATGCGGTTGCTTTCGTACTGACAACACCGGTTTTAGGTTTGATGTATTATTTTATGCCGAAAGCAGCCAACAGACCCGTTTTTTCTTATAAATTATCAATCATTCACTTCTGGTCACTGATTTTCGTTTATCTCTGGGCAGGACCTCATCATCTTCAATACACCGCACTTCCGGCTTGGGCTCAAGCTGTAGGAACCGGTTTTTCAATTATGCTGATTGCTCCTTCATGGGGAGGAATGCTAAATGGTCTTCTCACATTACGCGGAGCATGGGATAAAGTAAGAGAAAATCCTATTCTTAAATTTTTCGTAGTCGCTGTAACCTGTTACGGAATGGCAACTTTTGAAGGACCGCTTTTAGCAACAAAATCTTTAAATAAAATCGGTCATTATACAGACTGGGTTATTGGTCACGTACATTTAGGAGCGCTAGGATGGAATGGCTTCATGGCATTCGGAGTCGTTTATTACCTGATTCCGATCATGTGGAGAACCGAACTTTGGTCTAAAAAACTTGCCAACTGGCATTTCTGGATGGGAACTTTAGGAATTATTTTCTATGCTGTTCCCATGTATATCGCAGGATTTACCCAAGGTTTGATGTGGAAACAATTCAATCCGGACGGAACCTTATTATGGAAAAACTGGCTCGATACGGTGACTGCAATTATTCCTTATTTTAAATTAAGATTTTTAGGCGGATTATTCTATCTGAGTGGAGCAATTTTAATGGTTGTCAACGTTTACAAAACCATCAGAAAAGGTTCGTTTCAGAAAAATGTTCCTGCAGAAGCTCCGGCTTTAGCAAATGTAGGTAGCTCAAGAAAAGAAGGTGAAGGCGTACATCTCTGGCTGGAAAGAACTCCTCACCTATTATCCATACTTGCTTTTATTGCTATTGCAATTGGTGGTTTGGTGGAGATCGTTCCGACATTGACTGTAAAAAGTAATTTACCTCAGATTTCAGCTGTAAAACCTTATTCACCTTTGGAACTGGAAGGAAGAGATCTCTACATCCGTGAAGGCTGCAACTCATGTCACTCACAGATGATCAGACCTTTCCGCGATGAAGTAATGAGATTTGACGGTAAAAACGGACAGTATTCTAAAGCCGGAGAATTCGTTTATGACAGACCTTTTTTATGGGGTTCCAAAAGAACGGGACCCGATCTTCACAGAGAAGGCGACAGAAACCCGGATTCATGGCACTTTAAGCACATGTATAACCCGAGAATTACTTCCGCAGGTTCGATCATGCCTCGTTTCCCATGGTTGATTACCAATAAACTCGACCGATCTCAGATGACTGATAAAATCAAACTGATGAAAAACACTTTTGATATACCATACACAAAAGCAGAAATTGATTCTGCCGATCAATGGGCAGATAATCAGTCGAAAGCAATTGTTAAAAGAATTTATGCCGAAGCAACCGATGTAAAAGATCAGATGGAAAAAGAAAAAGCAGCAAAAGGAAATGCTTTTATCCCGCTTGAACAAAGAGAAATTGTTGCTATGATCGCTTATCTGCAAAGATTGGGAACCGATATCAAAACGACTGACATCAAAACCGCAAGTGTAAAATAATGAATCGTAAAATTTTAATCAAATGAAAACGAGAACTCCAATTTCAATATATATCGCTGTAACAATAGGCTTAACCATTATGGCATTTGAGATGTTCACGCAGGATTCCGGGTATCTCACATCACCGTTTTTCTGGGTACTCCTTCTGATTGTCACCATTCTTATTCTAATCATGAATTCGATTGGAGATTTAGTTGAAAATGAAAATTTTAAAAAGCTTTCCGAAGAAGAGAAGCAATTATTTATCAAAGAAAAGTCAACTCCTTATTTTGAAAAACTCTGGAATTCAGCCTTTAAAAAACAATCTCAGTCTGAAGAGAAAGATATTCTTATCGATCACGGTTTTGACGGAATTACCGAGCTCGACAATTCCTTACCCAAATGGTGGATTGGTCTTTTCTATTTCGGAATTGCTTTCTGCGCCGTTTACATGATTGCTTTTGCTTTTACAGATTATGCTCACCCGGAAGCTGAATATGATCAGGAAGCAAAAATGCAGCTTGCATCCATCGCTGAATACGAGAAAACCGCACCCGCCATCAATTTAGAAACCGCAAAATACAGTGCAGACAATATTTCTGAAGGAGAACAACTTTTTAAAACCAACTGTGTAACCTGCCACTCAGAAGGTGGAAAAGGTGGAATAGGTCCCAATCTTACTGACAAAAACTGGATCAACATCAAAGAAAAAAATGTTTTCAGAAATGTTTTCTGGATGCTTGAGAACGGCTCACCCAACAATCCTACAATGCGACCTTTTATCAAAGAAGGAACCATTACAGGAAGAGATGCTGAGAAAATAGCCGCTTACATATATCACATCAATCAGGAAAAAAGCCCTGTTACAGAAGCTCAGGGTGGCGCAGCTCCGCAAGGGGAAGTTGCAAAATGGCAAGAATAAAATCTCTAAATATATCAACTATGAAGTAAAAACATCCATCAGAAAAATATCTCTATTGTATCCGACTAACATCTGAAAACCTATTCACTTTTAAATATTCTCTGGATATTTAACTTCAATAGGGATATTTTCTATCTAAAACCTGTTCTCTGAGCAGGTTTTATTTTTTAGTTATTATTCAATTTAATATGATTTAAGGTGGGTTGGCAAACATATTGCAGGTGTTTTTAACAAAAGTTTTTTTCAATAACTAAATCATAAAAAGATAATCATGAAAATATTCCTATATTCTTATTTTTCTACTGATAAAATTTAATTCGTAAGCACTTATCATTAAGATAGTTTTAATACTATTATCCTTAAGAGTAATTATTTACATCAGTCTAAATCATATAAAATTGAAAAGAAAAATAAACTTTAAAAAAATAATTAAAGGTATTGCGATCACGATTATTTCAATACTTGTTATCCTTATTCTCGCTATTTTCAGTCTGAGAATTCCTGCTGTTCAGAATTACGTGAAAGATAAGCTTGTCGTTTATCTGGAGAAAAAAATAAAAACAAAAGTAAGTCTCGAAAAAGTTTACATCGGTTTTCCGAACAGTCTAGTTATGGAGAACTTGTATTTGAAAGGTCAGAATATCGACACTCTTTTAACCGTAAGAAAATTTGATGTCGGTTTAGATATGTGGAAGCTTATCAATTCAAAAGCGGATCTTACTTCGGTTGATCTCGAAGGGGTAAGAGCCAACGTGGTGAGAAAACCAGATGGAAAATTCAATTTTGATTACATCATTGATGCATTTGCAACTTCAGATAAAGAAGAAAGCACTTCAAAACCATTCATTATTTCGCTTGATAAAATTAAACTGAAAGATATAGGTCTAACTTTTAATGATCAGCAGTCAAAAAATGACATCAAAGTTTATTTCAATTCTTTTGATACGAGAGTAAAAACGTTTGATCTTCAGAATAATTCTTACGCTGTCAACGACATCAATCTAGACGGATTAAAATTAAAACTAAAACAGGACTTTATAGAAGAAGTTGCAGATAATGTAGAACAGAAAGTAGATTCTCTCAATCAGAAAAAACCGATGAAGTTGGGTTTAAGCGGAATTAAACTGACCAATTTTAACATCGATTACGGCGACGACAATACCAAAACATTTGCTAAAGTTCTCTTCAAAGAACTAAGCACCAATATAAACGATCTTGATCTTGAAAACAAATCTTACAACGTTGGAAATGTTTATTTAACAGGCGCAAACATCAACGCCAATCTTTATCTTCCGACAGCAAACGCAAATCCTAAAGACACAAAAGCAGAACCGGCAACATCAAAAAATTCAGCGAAAGAAAAAGCAATGAAAGTTCTTTTAGGAAAACTGATTCTTGATGATGTAAAGGTCGCTTACAACAATACCGCAGTCGCTCCAACCAAAAGCGGAATGGATTTTAATCATTTGAATTTCGCAAAATTAAATCTTGATGTCCGAAATTTTAAAATGGAGAACAATGGTTTTGCAGGAAGTGTAAAATCTGCCGAAATTCAGGAAGCAAGAGGCTTGAATGTTCAGAAATTCAATACCGATTTTGTGTATGAAGCAGAACAGGCTTATTTGAAAAATTTGTATTTACAGACTCCGAAAACGGTTTTAAGAGATGAAATTATTTTAAATTACAATTCAATTGAGCAACTTTCTGCAAATCCGGGAGCTGTGAAAATTTCAGCAGACATCCGTGATTCTAAAGTTGGGTTTTCAGATATTTTAAATTTGGTTCCGAGCCTGAGAAATACCGCTCCATTCAATAAATATCCGAATGCGACTTTAAATGTGAATGCACTTTTGAAAGGAACAATAAATGATCTTGCCATTCAGAATCTGAAAGTTTCTGGTCTGGATCGGTTGAAAGTTGCAGCTTCAGGAAGAATAAAAAATGCGATGAATCCTGATAATCTATATTATGATTTAAAAATTGCAGAAGTTTCTTCATCCGCCAAAACGATTTACAATTTAGTTCCAAAAAATACGATTCCGAAAAACATTACTTTACCGTCATTCTTTACAATAAAAGGAACTGCAAAAGGAACAACCAAAGTTGTTAACACCAATTTACGTCTTACCTCTACTTTAGGCAATGCAGGAATTATCGCTAAAGTGGATATGCGAAGAAAAAACCGCGAATTGTATGATGTAAAAGCTAATCTTCAGAATTTACAGATCGGAAAAATTATTCAGAATAAAGATTTAGGATCAATTACTGCAAATATTTATGCCAAAGGAGAAAGCTTTGACTTTAAAAATGCAAATGCCAACTTAAAAGGTTTTGTTCAGTCTGCGACATACAAAGGTTACCGTTATCAGAATATGAATCTGGTTGGAAAAATTAATCGTGGAGCCTACAACGTCATTCTCAATTCAAAAGACCCGAATGCCAATTTACAATTGACAGCTTCAGGAGTTTATAACGATAAAAATCCTACTGTAAAAGTCAATGGAAATATCAATAAATTAGATTTAAATAAATTAGGATTTTACAGTTCACCGATGATCATCGCAGGATCAATTGACGGTGATTTTAAAAGCCTTGATCCTGATAATTTAAATGGTTATCTTAATCTTAAAGATTTTGCTATTTCTGATACAAAAGAAGTTTATCCGATTCAGGAAGTTAATTTATTGGCAGTTTCAACAGCAGATTCCACAAAGATCAAATTCAATTCTCAGATTGCAGATGTAGAATTGAATGGAAAATATAAACTGACTCAAATTTTCGGAGCTTTACAGCAAACAATCAATCAGTATTATCAATTTCAGAAGCCAGGGAAAACCCAGAAGATTGATGCAGGACAGTATTTTACTTTTAATGCAAAAATCAAAAATGATGATCTGATCAGAAAATTTGTTCCTGAGTTGAAAAGTTTTGAGACCATCAATATCAATGGAAATTACAATGCAGATTCTCAACAGATTCTGATTGATGCACAAATCCCACAGGTTTTATATGGAACAAATACCCTCGAAAGCACCTCACTCAAAATAACGAATGAAAATCAGGCTTTGCAGTACGATTTGAGTGTTGCGGCTTTAAAAAGTGAGAGTTTTGCTTTAAATAAAGTCAATATCAACGGAGATGTTGCCAACAATATCATCAATTACAATATCACCACAAAAGATGATAAAGATGTCACCCAGTTTTTAATTGCAGGAAATGCAAAATCAATGAATGACATTACCGAAATTTCATTAAATCCAAATGGTTTAAAATTAAATTATATGGATTGGACGGTTGCCGAAAACAACAAGATCCAGATTTTCAGTCAGGGAATTGTTGCGGATAATTTTACACTTTCCAATGCAGGAGCTGAGATTTCTTTGCAATCTGAAAGCAATTCTCCGAGCAGTCCTTTAAATGTTTCGTTAAAAGATTTTAAAATTGAAACAATCACCGAGATCATTAAAAAAGATTCACTTTTAGCAAAAGGAACGATCAACGGAACGGCGCAACTGAGAGATTTAACCAAAAATATGACATTCACTTCAGACATTAATGTTTCTGATCTGATTGTTTACGGAAGTCCGGTAGGGAATTTAGCCATTAAAGTCAATAATCAATCTGCCAATCTTCTGAATGCTGATATAGCGCTTTCAGGGAACAGTAATGATGTGAAAATTTTAGGAAATTACAATACTGCTTCGAGTACATTTGATCTAGATTTAAATATGAATCAGCTTCAGATGAAAACTTTACAAGGTTTTTCTATGAATGCCATTACCAATACGGAAGGCTATCTTTCCGGGGATTTAAAAATTACCGGAACAACATCTGCACCTAAGATTTTGGGAGATTTGAAGTTGAATAATGTTGGGTTGATGATTTCGCAGACTGGAAGTGATTTTAGAAATATCAACGATAAAATAGGATTTACTAACAGAGGAATTGAATTTGATAACTTCAAAATCAACGATAAAGACGGAAATTCTCTGAACATCGACGGACAGGTTCTTACTCAGACGTACCGAGATTTTGCATTTAATCTTGATGTGGATGCTAAAGATTTTAAAGTGGTAAATTCTGAGAAATCAAATGATGCAATGATGTACGGAATTCTTTCTATTGATGCAGCACTGAAGGTTCGTGGAAATCTTGATCTTCCAAAAGTTGACGGAAGGCTTGCAATTTCCAAAGACACCGATTTTACTTTTGTCTTACCACAATCAAGCCCTTCTCTACAGGAAAGAGACGGAATTGTAGAATTTATTGATCAGGATCAGGTAGCTTTGAATAAAACAATCAAAGCAGATTCTATCGATACACAAAGCCCGATAAAAGGAATGAATCTGAACGTAAACATTGAAGTGGATAAAGAAGCAAAAATGTCGATCGTTATAGATAAAGCAGCCGGAGATTTTGTAAAACTTCAGGGTGAGGCAGATCTAACAGGTGGAATTGATCCTTCCGGAAAAACAACTTTAGTAGGAGTTTATCAGGTGGAAAAAGGAAGTTATGAAATGTCTGTAAGTGTTCTGAAAAGAAAATTTGACATCCAAAAAGGAAGCACAATCACATGGACCGGTGAACCTACAACTGCCAATCTCGATATTACCGCAATCTATAAAACCGAAACTGCACCCATCGACCTTGTGGAACAGCAAGTTGCCGATGCAGATTTAAATCAATATAAACAGAGAATTCCGTTCAATACATTGCTTATCCTTAAAGGTGAACTTCTGAAACCCCAGATTTCATTTGACATTACAACAGATGAAAAAAACAATGCGGTATCTTCTACAGTAACAGAAACTATTGAAGGAAAGCTCGCCCAGCTAAGACAGGACGAAAATGAAATGAACAAGCAGGTTTTTGCTTTACTTTTATTGAACCGTTTTATTGGTGAAAATCCGTTCCAGAGTAATTCCGGAGTATCTGCAGAGACGATGGCAAGACAGAGTGTAAGTAAAATTCTTTCTCAGCAGCTGAATAATCTTGCTGCAGATTTAATAAAAGGAGTTGATCTTAATTTTGATCTGGAATCGACTGAAGACTACTCTACCGGCACACAAAATACAAGAACGGACCTGAATATCGGTCTGAGCAAAAGATTATTGAATGATAGACTGAAAGTTTCGGTGGGAAGTAATTTCGGACTGGAAGGTGAAGCCCGACAAAATGAAAACACCACCAATATTGCAGGAGATGTTACAGTAGATTACAGTCTTTCACGAGATGGAAGATACATGCTTCGTGCGTATCGTAAAAACGATTATCAGGTTGCTTTGCAGGGGCAAATCGTAGAAACGGGAGTCGGATTTATCATCACCTTGGATTATGACAAATTCAGAGATATTTTCAGAAAGTCGAGAAACAGCCGAAACAGGGAAAACAGAGAGAATAAGAAAAAAACAGATAACCAAGTCGTAGAATTTAAGTAAATGAAAAGTAAATTTAATAGATACTGTAAATATTTTTTGGCATCGGGAGTGACTGCGGCGGCTGTCTCGTGCAGCAACACCAAATTTCTGAAGGAAGGACAAATGCTTTACACAGGAGCTGAAGTAAAAATTGAAAATGACACGCTTCCCAAAAAGAAGAAAAATGAACTGAAAGCTGCTCTTGAAGAAAATTTAACGCCAAAACCCAATTCATCATTTTTAGGTTTAAGACCAAAACTGTATGCATATAATGCTACAAAAGAACCGAAAAAAGAAAAGGGTTTAAGATATTGGCTGAAATATAAATTTGGTGAAGAACCTGTTTTATTGGGTGATGTCGACAGAGAATTTAATAAAGATATTATTGTCAATTATTCTGAAAACAAAGGATATTTCAATGCAAAAGCTAAGTATGATACGGTTTCAAAAAATAAAAAGGCAAGAGTAATTTATACTTTAAATCCCGGAGCGCAATACCTGATCAGCAATGTCAATTTTGTGCAGGATTCAAGTCTTATCAATCAGGAAATACAGAATTTAAAAGAAAAAACTCTATTAAAAGCAGGAAATCCTTTTGACCTTGATGTTATTAAAGCTGAAAGACAGCGAATTGATGATGGCTTGAAAGACAAAGGTTTTTATTATTTCAACCCTGATAATATTATCGTTCAGGCAGACAGTACGGTGAGTAAAGACCATAAAGTTGAGATGATCGTCAAACTGAAAGACAATACTCCGAAATTGGCAACTGAGCAGTTTACCATTGATAAGGTGGTTGTTTTCCCGAATTATAATCTTCGTGATGCAAAACGCGGAAAATATGATATCCCGATGAATCCTGATTCGCTGAAAGGATATGAATACAATGATATCTATGTTGTTGATCCCGATAAAAAATTTAAGCCGAGAATTTTTGACCGCGCTTTATATTTCGACAAAGGCGATATTTATAACAGAAAAGATCATAATTTGTCACTTAACCGATTGATCAGTCTTGGTGTTTTTAAATTTGTAAAAAATGAATTTGTAGTTTCAGATTCTTTAAACCATAAGTTTGATGCCTATTATATTCTGACTCCGAGAGAATTGCAATCGTTACGTTTAGAAGCTTTGGGAAGAACCAATTCTGCGAATTATGCGGGAAGTGAATTAAACTTAAACTGGACTCAAAGAAATTTCTTCCGTGGTGCAGAGCAGTTTAAAGCTTCCGTTTACGGTGCTTTTGACGTTCAGGTTGGTGGTCCTGCAGACGCTGAAAATATTTTCAGAGCGGGAGCAAATGCGCAATTATCGATTCCGAGAATTGTGGCACCGTTCAATTTTAATTCATCCAGTGCGTTTGTACCGAGAACCAATATTCAGATCGGTTATGAATTTCAGAACCGTACAACTTTATATACTTTAAATACATTCAATGCCTCATTCGGCTATCAATGGAAAGAAAATGTAAGGAAAGAGCATGAGCTTAAGTTAATTGACATTTCATTAATCGATCCTGCGAACGTAACTCCCAAGTATACGGCAAAATATCAGCAGAACCCTTATCTGAAAAGAGTTGTAGATCAACAGTTGATCTTTGGTCCAACTTATTCCTATACCTACTCCACCACAATGCTTCCCCGAAAAAACACGTTCTATTATAAAGGGATGCTCGATTTGGCAGGAAATATTACAGGTTTGGTAACCGGAGCTAATGTAAAAGAAGGAAAAGAGAAAACGATATTCGGAGTTCCTTTCAGTCAGTACGCAAAGATTGAAAACGACGTAAGATTCTATCATAAGTTTACAGAAAAGACATCATTCGCCTCAAGATTTATTGCAGGAGTGGCCGTACCCTATGGAAACTCGGAACATATTCCGTTTTCAAGACAGTTTTTTGTAGGAGGAAGTAACAGTGTCAGAGCTTTCCGTGCAAGAACTTTGGGACCTGGAAGTTATGACCCGAGACCGCAACAACAGAACGGTGGTTTTGTATTTGATCAGGCAGGAGATATAAAATTGGAACTGAATGCAGAATACCGGGCCAATCTATATAAATTCTTAAATGTCGCCGTGTTTGCAGATGCCGGGAATATCTGGCTCATCAACGATGATCTGGACGAAAATGGAATCAATACAAGACCGGGTGGAAAATTTTCGAAAGATTTTTTGAGCGAGATTGCTGTAGGTGCAGGTGTTGGTTTGAGACTCGATTTTTCAATCCTTATTCTGAGACTTGATCTGGCAATGCCTTTAAGGGTTCCCTATTATGAAAAAGGTGAAAGATGGGCTTTCGATAGAATCAACTTTGGAGATTCAAGCTGGAGAAAAGACAATCTTATTTTAAATATTGCGATCGGATATCCTTTTTAAATGCTTATTGACAATTGGTTTATCTAAAAACGATTTAAATAAATATAAAAGTTTGTCATTCCATAGGAAATCGAAGATTCGACAGAATCGATGACAAAGACTATAAAATTTATTTTTCTAAAATAATTGCCAACAATCATAATGATATTAATAATTTCTAAAAACAATGCTAAAAGAACTAAAATTTTTCTGGGAAACCGCCAAAGAAACTTTTACGGAATGGAATAATTCTTCTGCATCAAATGATTCTGCAAGCCTTGCATATTATGCTATTTTCTCAATTCCGGGTTTATTGATTATTATTATCTGGATAGCAGGATATGTCTTTGGTGAAGAAGCAATTCGTGGACAGATCAGCTCCCAGATCAGCGGATTGATGGGGCAGGATGTTGCTAAAAGTATTCAGGATATGATTGCCGGAGCATTGATTGACAAAGAAAATATTTTTATGAAGATGATAGGGATCGGCTCATTAGTGTATGGTTCTACTACTCTATTTTTCCAGTTACAAAAATCTTTGAATAATCTTTGGGATGTAGAAGCTGCGCCGAAGAAAGCTTTGGTTAAATTTCTTTTAGACAGAGCCAATTCCTTAGGAATGATTTTAATTTTAGGATTTTTATTAATGATCACGATGGTTTTATCTTCACTGATCGGATTGTTTAATGATTTTATCACCAGATATTTCGGTCTGGAAACCTATATCATCGTTGAGCTTATCAATTTTGTAATTGGTTTCGGAATTGTTGTTGTGCTTTTTGCCTTGATGTTTAAAGTGCTTCCCGATGTCGAAATCAGTTGGAAATCGGTATGGAAAGGAGCTTTACTTACTGCTGTACTCTTTACTTTAGGTAAATTTTTATTGAGTCTTTACTTTGGACAGTTTAAACCAACTTCAGCATTTGGAACAGCCGGAACCGTGATTTTGATTATGATGTGGATCAACTATTCCTGTATGCTGGTCTTCTTCGGAGCTGAGTTTACAAAAGTGTATACCTATAAAAAGGGATACAAAATCATCCCTTCAAAACACGCAAAATGGAGCAGCGCAAAACTGTACAGAGACAGCCAGCTTAAAAATGAAATTCCTCAGATTTAATCATAAAAAATCCTCCTGAAATTTCAGGAGGATTTAATTTTTACATTCTGTTTACGGTTTCTATTCCCAATAATCGTAATGATTTTTGAATGGTTTTTGCCGTAAGATCTGACAGATTGAGTCGATACTGTTTAATATTCTCATCTTCCTGAATCAAAATCGGGTTGTTTTGATAGAATGAATTGTAAGATTTAACCAAATCATACAAATAATTTGCAACCAAAGCCGGGCTTAAATTTTCTGCCGCTCTTTCGACTACCGCTTTATAATTGGCAAGCTGCATGATCAGTTCTTTTTCAGACTGACTTAATTCTATGGTCTCAGTTTCTTTAGCTTCGAAATCTGCTTTTGTCAGCAATGATTGAATACGTGCAAAAGTATACTGAATAAACGGTCCTGTATTTCCGTTAAAATCAATACTTTCTTCAGGATTGAAAAGCATTTTCTTCTTCGGATCAACTTTCAGCATGAAATATTTTAAAGCCCCGATTCCTATACTTTCGTAATTATGATTTTTTTCTTCTTCAGTAAAGTTTTCTAATTTTCCTAATTCTTCAGATTTGGACTTTGCAATATCAAACATATCCTGCATCAATTCATCAGCATCTACTACAGTTCCTTCACGGGATTTCATTTTACCATTCGGAAGTTCAACCATTCCATACGATAAGTGAAACAATTGGTCTGCCCATTCGTAACCCAGTTTCTTTAAAATTTTAAATAAAACCTGAAAATGGTAATCCTGCTCGTTTCCTACGGTGTAAATTAATTTCTGAAGATTATTTTCTTTAAAACGCTGTACAGCCGTTCCCAAATCCTGAGTCATATACACAGAAGTTCCGTCTGACCGAAGCAAAAGTTTCTGATCTAAACCTTCATCCGTAAGGTCACACCAAACCGAACCATCTTCTTTCTGATATAAAACTCCCTTATCCAAACCTTCCTGAATAAGGTCTTTTCCTAAAATATAAGTATTGCTTTCGTACTGCACCTGATCGAAATTTACCCCTAATCTTTTGTAAGTTTCGCCGAAACCTTTGTACACCCATGAGTTCATTTCATTCCAAAGTGCTCGTATTTTTTCGTCACCATTTTCCCAATCGAGAAGCATTTGCTGAGCTTCTTTCATTAAAGGGGCATCTTTTTTAGCCTGATCTTCTGAAATCCCTTGTTCTACTAGTTCAGCAATTTCTTTTTTATATTCCTGATCAAATTTCACGTAATAATTTCCAACAAATTTATCTCCTTTCACATGATCGGTTTCCGGAGTTTCGCCTTTCCCAAACTTCTCCCAAGCCAACATTGATTTACAGATATGAATTCCTCTGTCGTTGATAATCTGACTTTTGATCACATCATAACCGGCTTCTTCAAGAATCTGAGCTACAGAAAATCCTAAAAGATTGTTTCTTACGTGTCCTAAATGAAGTGGTTTGTTGGTATTTGGAGAAGAATACTCAACCATAACGGTTTCGTTCTTCTTTTCTATAGTCGAAAATTGATCGCTTACCGTTTTAAACTGGTCAACGAAAAACTGATTTTTAACTTTTACATTTAAAAAACCTTTTACCACATTGAAACTTTCAAGCAATTCAGTCTGCTCAGTTAAAGCTTCTCCCAACTCAACACCAATGCTTTCAGGATTTTTCTTCAATTGTTTAACCAAAGGAAAAGTAACAATTGTAAAATCACCTTCAAACTCAGTTTTATTCTCCTGAATTTCCAGCTGTATATCTTTAAGCTGATAGACATTAAGAATAACTTCTGCCAGTTTGTGTTCTATAATATTTTTAATATTCATTATTCTAATTTGAAATACAAATATACGGAAATAAAAAAACCGCCCTAAGGCGGTTTTGATCTGACTTGAATATGTTTTAATTTACATCCCAGAAAACTTTGGTTGTCAGCTTATCACCACCGATGGCAGTAACAGCAGCTTGGTAACTAGCCCCATTAATATTAGGCTCTGTAGATGGATACGTTAATCTCACAGGAATTTTTCCTTCTGCTACAGGATATGCACTCGGAGGTGCAACAATAGCAGGAAAATCTAAGCGTCTAAAAAATGTCCAGGATTCAAATCCTCTATTATACATAGCAATCCAAGCCTGATTCCCTATTTTTTGTTTCCAAGTACCGGGAGCGGTAGTATAATTAACTTCTGCTTGGTTATAGTATGCGATTGCGTCAGTATTGGTAGCCCCCCAAAAATTCAGTGACGCTTTAACAGCATTTTCATAATGAGTAGCAGCTGAACCTACAGAATATCCTCTTTCTGAGGCTTCTGCTAATATAAAATTAATTTCTGCAGCATCAATTAAAACTCCCGGAAGATTTGCTTCTTTTATTCTGTCACCAATATGGGAATAAGAGTCATCATAAGGCAACAAATTTTGATATCCATAATTTCCTCCTACGAAGGTATTTGTAGTCCCTTTCAAGGGAGTAAAATATATTGGTCTTCTAGGATCACTCAAAGAATTAAGCCTATTTACAAAAACTGAAGCAGGAACAAAATCATTTCTGTTGCTTTGTACTAATTCTTCATGGATAAGATTATAATTTGGTGCAAAAGAATTGTATGCAAGTAAAGCATTATTTGTATTACTTTCAATTACTCCAGCTGCATATGCTTCTTCTATACTTGATTTTGCAAGGCTATTGTTAACATCAGCTAAATTAATAGCAATTTTCGCTTTCAATGAATTTGCAAACAATTTCCATTTAGAAACATCTCCAGCATATACCAAATCCTGATTAGGAGTTATTGACCCGTACCCCGCATCTAACTTAGCAATTGCTGCATTTAATCTTATAAGAAGCTGAGGATAAATTGCAGCATCATCATCATATTTTGGCAATGGCGTATTTACAATGTCTAATGATTGAGAATAAGGAACATCTCCAAAACTATCTACCAAAACCTGATAGGTATAAACCATTAAAACTTCTATGATCGCAACTCTGTTTTGCTGCATTTTGCCCCAATCGGTTTCAGACATTGCGGCAGGTTTGCTTTCCAGCAGGATATTTTCTTTTGCTTTCTTAAGGTTCCCAAGAACTTCCGTATAAAGATTATTCCAATGATTATCAGGGATATTTCTGGTAGTTAAATCATAACGAGATTCAGCCCGATAAGTGGTTGCCGCCCAATATTGTGAAAAATAACGGAATACATTTAAATTCACACTTGGTGTAGTAAGCTGGTCTACTAATTCTTTCTGTGCATTGGCAAAGAAATATTCTCCGGATGCATCATAGGCTTTAAGAGAATCATCATTGTAAATATCATCTTCACTGGCACAAGAAGTTACTAAAGCAGAAATTGCAAATATTGATAAGAAAAACTTTTTCATAATATTAAAAATTAACTTTTACATTAAACGATATGGTTCTTACAGTAGGCATTACTCCTGACTGATAACCCTGAACATTACCACCTGAAGATCCGGCTTCAGGATCTGCCATAGGAAGGTTTTTATGAATAATCCAAAGGTTATTACCCAATAGGCTGAATGAAGCAGATCTTATAACCGTCCCTCTAAAAACTTCATTAGGAAGAGTATAAGTAATGGAAGCTTCTCTTAATTTTACATACGAACCATCATATACAAAAGCTTTCTCAGGATTAACTGAACCAAAAATACCTGTAGAATAGCTACCATCGATTCTGATATCGTTAGGAGTTCCATCTTCTTTTACTCCCGGCAAAATCACTCCACCACCCTGATCTAAAGTATTTCTGATTGGGTTTCCTAAATCATTTAAGCCTACTGTATTTGGATATAGACCGGTTTCCTGACCATAAATCTGATCTAATGAAAAGACATCGCCTCCTTTTCGCACATCAATTAAAAAGCCTACTGAAAAGTTTTTATATTTAAAAGTATTCGAAATTCCACCTAACCAGTCAGCCTGAATATTACCAAGAACCTGATCGTTATTTATCAAATAATACCCGTCATCTCCTACTACTTTGTTACCGTTTCCATCATAAACGTAGTCGGTTCCACGTATAGTTCCATAAGCTTCTCCTACTGTCGCATTTAACGATGTATGCTGGAAATTTGCCAATTGGAGATTGGTTCTGCCTTCATCTAAATAGACCAGTTTATTTCTGTTTCTAGACCAATTCACATTAATATTCCAAGCGAAATTCTCGGTTTTGATAGGAGTTCCACTTAAAGCCACCTCAATACCTTTATTTTCTAAATCACCGGCATTAATCATTTTAAATAAATACTGTGATGCTCCCGAAGTTGGAACAGAGAAAATTTGATCCGTACTATTGGTTTTGTAAACTGAAAAATCTAGACCTAATCTATTCTTAAACATTTGCAATTCTACCCCGGCTTCCCAAGATTTTGTAATTTCCGGTCTAAGTTGTGAAAAATCCAGATAGGTTGTTGAAAGGTCAAACAAAGCAGCATCAGTTATAGCTCCTCTATTATTCAACCAACCAAATCTGCCCGGTTCAGGATCGTTACCAACTTCTGCATAATTCAATCTTAACTTACCTAAATTAAGCCAAGGTTGTTTAATTAATTCTGAGAATATAAAACTTGTTCCTAACGCCCAGTAGCCATAACCTCCATTTGATGAAGGTAATGCAGTAGATTTGTCATAACGGTAAGATCCTTCTAAAAATATTGTTCTATCGTAATCGAATGATGCTTGTCCGTAAACACCAGATTTTTTATATTTAACGTCTGTCTCTATGGGTGCAATAAAAGTTTTAGAATTTTGCAAGGCATAGAAATTTGGTTTTAATAATCCACCGGTAGTAGATGCATTAAAAGCTTCAATGTCTCTCTTGATAAAATTATATCCGCCAGTTAATTTTCCATTGAATTTTCCATCGAGCTTCAAGTCATAAGTGGCAATAAAATCATAATTCTGCTGCATGAAATCTCTTGTATAAATCTCATATCCTGAAGACTGATTGGTTTGTGAAAGACCGAATTCCTCTGCATGACTCCCCACAGCTTTTCTTATTTCCTGTTTGTCTCTCGTATAATCTATCCCGACTCTGGCTAATAAATTAAGATTCTTTGTAATGTCATAGCTTATCGAACCTCCAGTCAAAAATCTTCTTCTCGTATCAGATTCATAGTTTTCATATCTGCTCCAGTAAGGATTATCCCAAAAATTTGGTGCTAAATTTCCTCCCGTTGGACTTATCATATTCCATGTTGCATTTTTTTTCGTTCTGAAGTATTGCTCTCTTAAATCTAAAACGTCAACATTTGTTGCCCACCACTGTCTGAAGCCACCAATAATATTATCACCATACCCTACATTATTTCGTCCGATAGTACTTTGATTAGTAAAAGTAACAAAAGCATTGGTTTTTATCTTATCCGAAAGATCGTAAGAGTAATTTCCAGTAATTGTATTTTTATTTAAAGAACTATTAGGCAGAATACCTGTTTCGTAATTATTTGTATATCCGAAATTATATGCTGACCTTTCAGTACCTCCGTTCAGGGCTATGCTATTAATAACGGAATATGCCTTTTTAAAAAATTTAGTTGGATCATTTTTTGCAGCAACCCAAGGGGTGGCTTTTTGATAATTTGGATGACCTTCAATAAAAGCATCCCAGTTGTATACTAAGACATTAGGATTAAATGCATTACCGTACGAAGCATCATCTCCTGTAGATGCAATTAAACCATCATCAATACCATCGCCATTAATATCTCCTACGTAAGAGCTGTCCTCTCCTCCATAGCCCTGCCCGTACTCTTTTTGATATTCTGCAAATGTTGATTTATCAAAAGTTCCTACGGAAACGGTTGAGCTGTAAGAAATCCCCAGTCCAGAATTCTTTTTTCCTTTTTTAGTGGTAATCATTATGGCTCCGTTTGCTGCCAAACTACCATACAGAGCTGTTGCCGCTGCACCTTTTAGTACGTTTACAGATTCAATATTATTTGGATCAATATCCGATGCTGCATTACCAAAGTCAAATCCATCACGACCATTTTTAGCGTCGTTGGTATTAAGATTAGCATTGCTAATAGGAATACCATCTACAACAATCAATGCCTGATTATTACCCGTTATAGACTTGATTCCTCTCATAACGATATTAGTAGATCCTCCAAAATTGGAATTCATTTTAACATCTAATCCGGCAACTTTACCCGATAGATTGTTTAAAAAATTATTAGTTGGAGATGAATTTACCTGATTCGCATTTAGTTGCTGCGAAGAATAGCCTAAGGATTTTTTTTCTCTCTTAATACCAAGTGCAGTAACCACCACACCCTCAATTTCCTGTGTTTTTAAGGTATCACTCGGCTTTGTTTGTTGGGCGTTGGCAACAATAAAAGAAGAGGACATTACTACAAGTAATATACCTGATGTTAATTTCTTCATATCTATACATTAATTTTGTGTTAACAAAGTTGTAAAACTTTTTCTTAAAAAACTGTTAAAAAGAAAAAAAATTGCTATTTATTTCATAATAGTTTTAATTTTTCTAATTTTGAACACTTTGAAATGTTAATTTTTATGGAATTATTAAAAAAATGGTCAAATTTTTATATTGAAGCCGGATGTGATGAGGTTGGAAGAGGATGTCTAAGCGGTCCGGTTGTGGCGGCAGCAGTTATTCTTGATGAAAATTTTGAACAGAATCTAGTAAATGATTCAAAAAAATTGAATTTTAAAACAAGAATGGAACTTGATTTTTATATCAAAGACAATGTAAAAAGTTATGCAATCGCAGAACTTCCGCCGGAATTTATTGATGAACATAACATTCTGAATGCCAGTATTCATGCAATGCACAAGGCTTTAGACAAATTAGCGATACGTCCGGAACTGATATTGGTGGACGGAAATAAATTCCACCCTTATAATTTCATACCCCATCAATGTATCATCAAAGGAGATTCAAAAATCTTATCAATTGCAGCCGCTTCCATTTTAGCTAAAAATTACAGGGACAGATTAATGATGAAACTGCACGAAGAACATCCCGAGTATGGATGGGACACCAACTTCGGCTATGCAACAAAAAAACATCAGCAAGCCCTGATAAAGCATGGTATAACGAAATATCACAGACAATCTTTCAGGTTAAAATACGATTAATTAAACCTATGTGTGAATTATAATATCTGAAACATCATCATTTTAAATTTAAAACTATTCTAAATAAAAAAGAGAAGCAATAAATTGCTTCTCTTTTCTGTTATAATGGGTTACTTTATTCCCTTTCTTATTATTAAATACATTAAAAATTTATCCACATCTGTCTAGCTAGCTGATAAAACTTTAACTTTTAATAAGCTTATTTAAATCAGACCTGTTTTATAAGATGATTATTATTAATTAGTTTTGATTCCAGAATGGGGTATATTGATTTTTAACAAATACCTGTGCACTAGAAATACTTGGTACATTAGCAGAGTTGGCAGCATATTCAGAGTTCGGATACACTAGCCTGTAAGGTTTGTTTGGAAACTGCGCCGTTGTAGCCATCGGAGTAAACGGATAACCTGTCCTATTGTACTCAATAAACATTTCAGTTGGGTTAATATTTGTCAAAGCAATCCATTTTTGAGTCATAATTGCTTCAATCTTCTGCAAATCAGTTCCAGCCCAACCCAATCCTGGTCTTGTAGCGATTTGAGAAAGATAACTTGCAGTAGCAGTCGTAGTTACACCCAGCCATGCACAATTTGCAGTTATAGCACTATTAAAATTCTCTGAAGGGTCAAAGTTAAATATTGTAGGCCATCTAAGAGCTGCTTCAGCCTGCAAAAGATTACTTTCAGCTTTTGAAAAAAGCACCCCCCCTCTTAGATTGTTTTCATTGAGTACATCAATCCAAGTACCAACAACAGCAGCACCTGCAAAATTACCTATTCCTAATTTTGAAGTATTTACATTAGTCACAGGAACTCCTGGCTGACCTGGAACATTACCTTGTCTCACCCCTTTTAAACCAGTAAATGCAACACCATTTGAATCAATAGAAGCTACATTAGTGAACAACCTTGATTTTCTTGGATCTGTAATATTATTAAATTTAGAATAATTAGCATCATTTAAAATTCTATTCCTTTCAAGTGCATTAGCCATATGCTCAGAAACAACAACAACAGAATAGTTTGACACTTGTTGTCCTGAAGCGTTTCTAGCCCAATTTAGAATATATGGATTCATCTGATCATCACTAGATGCAGAATATCCGGGATTGATTGTTACATCCTCATTTGTAAATGTCGCATTTGCTAAGGTCTGAAGTTTCGTATTTCTGTAAGTAGCCAATTCACCTGTGACCTTAGACATTCTAATTAACATTCTAAGTTTGATAGTATTAGAAAGTGCTTTCCATTTATCCATATCTCCCGAAAAAACGATATCAGAAGTTGGTTCTAGTGCATGCTCATCTGCTTGATCAATTAAAGCATTAGCTTCTTCTAATTTAGAAATTAAAACCTTGTAAATATCCGCATCATTATCATATTTTGGAGTTGTATTCTGCTGTCCCATAAATGCTTCGCTATAAGGAGCATCTCCATATAAATCTACAATATACTGCATATAATATGCCTTCATAATTTTGGCAATAGCTATATAATAATCTTGTTGATGATTTGTATTTATAAACTTTTCCATTTGGTCGAAATTAGCAACTCGAGGATATAAACCTTCCCAAATTCCTCTGTAAAAAGTATTATCAACACTAGACAAACTAAATTCTCTTGAATATGGACCAGCAATTGTATATGAATTTCCTGCCCAGCTATTCATCATAAGATTTCCAAACTGCATCATAGTACCCGACTGTGTTCTGTAAGCTTGGCTAATAGCACCCGGAAGCATAAGCTCAGGAGTTATTTGTTCCGCTTGTATTGCATTTGGATTATCGTTTACATCTAAAAACTCGTTGGTACAAGATGTTGAAGTAAAACTTAAAGCGGCAGCTAGAATTGTTACTAAAAATTTATTGTTTTTCATTTTTGTTTAATTAAAAAGTTGCATTAAGGTTAAAACCAAATGTTCTCATACTAGGGTACTGTCCTGTTACAGCAACCCCAGCAGCATTACCAGTTGTATTAGCTGTTTCCGGATCGTTAAAGTTTCTATTATCTTTTGCGTAAATAAAGAATGGATTTCTTGCATATACACCTATTGATAATGAGTTAACAAATGTGCTTCTTAAAATTGATTTTGGCAAGTCATAAGTTAAAGCAATTTCTCTCACTTTTAAAGCAGTCCCATCTACCACAAATTCCTCACCTACAGAGGAATAAGCCGCTGTAGTGAAATAATTCATGACTCCAAAATAACTATCATCATTTCCTACAGGCGTATTATTGGTAACATACTGCCCATTAACTAATTGTACTGAATTTGGAACTATATATCCCTTGGATCTGTCAAATTCAGCTGTTTTTTCAGATGCCCCGGTAGAGCCTAAACTTGCTTTCGCCAATGACACAAAGCTGTTTCCTGTTCTATAATCTGCGGTAGCACTTAACGTGATACCTTTGAACTTAAATGAAGTACTAAATCCTAAAATATAATCTGGATTAACATTTCCCAGAACTTCAAATTTTGTTGTAGATAAAGGATTACCATTTGCATTTACAATAATATTCCCATTTGGATCTCTTTGATATTTTGTTCCCTTAATAACAGGGAAGTTTTCACCTTTGACAGCAAAAATACCAACATTTGTTGTACCAGAATTATATAAAACTACTTCATCGGCACCGTCAGCCAACGATAAAATTTCTGTATCATACGTTGAATAAGATCCTCTAATTTTCCATTCAAAATCTTTTGTTTTGATAGGGGTAAAGCCTAAATCTAATTCATATCCTTTATTTCTGCTGTTTCCAATATTATCTTGAAAATTTGTAATACCTGAAGCAGAAGAAGTAGAAATTGTTGTAATAAAGTTTTTATTATCATTTCTAAATATAGACCCATCAAAGGTGATTCTATCTTTGAAGAAGCCTAGCTGTAATGAAGCTTCTTTCGACAAATAGAATTCAGGTTCAATATCTTCAGCAAATACTGTTGTTGTTGGTAAATAAGAAGAAAGCGATCCAAAAGGATATCCTGTTGGA
The DNA here is from genome assembly GCF_058310155.1 of Chryseobacterium sp. DT-167. Lineage (NCBI taxonomy): Bacteria > Pseudomonadati > Bacteroidota > Flavobacteriia > Flavobacteriales > Weeksellaceae > Chryseobacterium > Chryseobacterium sp. DT-167. The sequence goes on from NZ_JBZEEQ010000004.1 coordinate 246,642, forward strand.
AATGCACCAACTCTATCTAATCCATATAAATCAATGGTCGAGCTATTTCCCACTCTACTATAGTTTAAGCTTATTTTGGCGTAGTTTAATACATTTCCTTTTATACTTTCGAATGCTTTTGTTGGAATAAATGACGTTCCAAAAGAATAATAGGGATAGCCTTTGTTACTAAATGGTAACTGAACCCCTTGTATAGTTACAGGATTAACGCTTGTGAGAGAACTTTTCTCATATCTAAATGTAGAGTTAAAATATAGGAAATCTTTATAACCTAAATCTAAATTGGCAAACCAAGCAAAAGACCTCTGTCTCGTATTGGTATTATCAAGTCTGGAAAATAAATCTGGCTGTAATACGTTATTGATATGATACCATCCTGGTATCTTAAGGTTTTCACCACCCACTTGTGTTGTTGAGGTGGATGCATCTTGAATATTATGACCTACATTAAGCCTGAAATTCAAGTCATCTGTGAAATTATAATCAAAATTTGCCATCAAATCACCATAATATCTAAAACTCGATGAGACAGTTTTATAATAATTTGAAACGATTGGATCAAGACCATAATCTACAGGTGATGTTCCATCGATAGGAGTTCCAGTTCTGTCATATATTCTATCAAAAGCAAAAGCATTGAGATGACTTTCCTGAACTGATGAACCAGAAACGGCAGTTCCTGCATAAGTAAATGAAATATGGTCATTTAACTTATACTCCATATTAACTAATCCTGTAAATGTTCTTTGCTTAGTATCTGCTCTATCATTATCAATAGTCCAATATGGATTGACAGTATATATACTGTAGCTAGCATCTGGAAGAGAATTTCTGAACTGTCTTACATCAACGTTGGTAGGAGTTTGAAGCAATTGACCATAAAGACCAGAGTCAGTGGTTGATGTTCTTCTATCTAAATAATTCACATTTCCATCAATTCTAAATTTACCTAATTGCTTTCCGGCTTTTAAGATAAAATTATTTCTTTTTAGATTATCTTTTTCAACAACGAAGTCATTTTCTGCTCTATTAACAGATAAAAAAACGTAAGCATCTGATCCCCCCGCGGTAACGGATAATCCATTCTGCATTAAAACCCCTGTTTTAAAGAAGTTTGACATTCCATCCTTTTTATAATTAAAAGTTTCTTTCAACCAAGAATTATCTGCCTGTGGCATCCCAACAAGTAATGACTGACCACCCAAGACTGATGAATACGCCGGTCCCCAATTTGTGTTTTCGTATGGAGTCCAGTTTGCTCCACCGTAATCAGTAGTATCAAAGGTATCACCCGGATAGCCTTGTCCGTAAACACTCTGTCTGATAGGAAGCTTATATACGTTTGAGAAATCAATAGAACTTGTCAGATTAAACTGTAGTTTTTCTGACTTAGTTCCTCTTTTTGTTGTTACAACAATAACACCATTGCTTCCTCTTTCTCCATATAAAGCAGCACCCTGCATCCCCTTGATAATATTCATATTATCAATAATTTCTGGTGGAATATTTTGCAAAATATCTAATGTAGATATTACCCCATCAATAACAACTAACGCCTGATTATTTCCTGAAATAGATCTTGGTCCTCTTAACACCACTCTGGTTGATGAGTTAACAGAATTATTAGTAGTATTAATCTGTAAACCAGAAACTTTACCTGTTAACGCTTGAACCGCATTTGGATTGTTAGCTTGAGTAATTTCAGCACTGTTCACTACTTGATTAGTAGATGTTACGGCATCCTGTCTTTTTTTAAGACCTAACGCACCAGTTACAACTACTTCACGGATATCCTGAGTTCTCAGTGAATCACCTTGTGTTTCTTGAGCATTAATCATCACTAATGATGATGTAAGAACCAAAGTTAAAATACTTGCAGTTAATTTATTCATTTATACATTAATTTTGTGTTCGCAAAGTTGTGAAACTTTTCGTTAAGAAACCGTTAAAAATCAAAAAAAATATTAACAATTTTTTCTAATTTTATTTTTTATAATTTTGTTGAGTTTTAAGTATTAATTTTTATGGAATTATTAAAAAAATGGTCAAATTTTTATATTGAAGCCGGATGTGATGAAGTTGAAAGAGGATGTCTAAGCGGTCCGGTTGTGGCGGCGGCAGTTATTCTTGATGAAAATTTTGAACAGAATCTAGTAAATGATTCAAAAAAATTGAATTTTGAAACAAGAATGGAACTTGATTTTTATATCAAAGACAATGTAAAAAGTTATGCAATCGCAGAACTTCCGCCGGTATTTATTGATGAACATAACATTCTGAATGCCAGTATTCATGCAATGCACAAGGCTTTAGACAAATTAGCGATACGTCCGGAACTGATATTGGTGGACGGAAATAAATTCCACCCTTATAATTTCATACCCCATCAATGTATCATCAAAGGAGATTCAAAAATCTTATCAATTGCAGCCGCTTCCATTTTAGCTAAAAATTACAGGGACAGATTAATGATGAAACTGCACGAAGAACATCCCGAGTATGGATGGGACACCAACTTCGGCTATGCAACAAAAAAACATCAGCAAGCCCTGATAAAGCATGGTATAACGAAATATCACAGACAATCTTTCAGGTTAAAATACGATTAATTAAACCTATGTGTGAATTATAATATCTGAAACATCACCATTTTAAATTTAAAATCATTCTAAATAAAAAAGAGAAGCAATAAATTGCTTCTCTTTTCTGTTATAGTGGGTTATTTCTTTTTACCTCTCGTCTGCTCCTGTGTTTTCTGCTGTTCCTGTGCTTTTTCCATCATCTCTCTCATTCTTTTCTGGAACTTACCTTCAGCCTTAGGCTTTTCTTTATTTGCCTGAATCTGTGCATGAATTTTTTTCTCATCCAAAATCAAGTATTTTATGACAAGAATAATTAAAATATTAATCGCATTCGACACAAAATAATACCAGGATAAACCTGATGCTGAAGTGTTCAGGAAGAATAAGAATGTAATAGGAAAAATATACATCAATACTTTCATATTCGGCATACCTTCCTGTTGTGGCTGCTGCATATTTCCTGAAGTCATTACCGTATAAATTAAGATTACAATCGTACATGCAATCGCAAAAACACTTAAATGATCACCTAAGAAAGGTATTTTAAATGGCAACTTAATCAAATCATCATAGGCTGTCAAATCTTTTGCAAACCAGAATCCCTGTCCTCTCAAATCTATAAAGTTAGGAAAGAATCTGAATAAAGCGTAGAAAATAGGAATCTGTACCAAAGCCGGCAAACATCCCGCCATCTGATTTACTCCTGCTTTTCGGTAGATTTCCATTGTTGCCTGTTGCTTTTTCATCGGATCTGCATCCTTGAATTTTGCTGTCGCTTCGTCAATCTCCGGACGAATCACTTTCATCATCGCACTCAATTTATGCTGCTTGTACATAATTGGCGATAAGATCAGTTTAACAATAATGGTCATTAAGAAAATTACCCAACCTGCTGTGATTCCCCATGATGCAATAAGATTGTACATCGGCATGAAGAAATAACGGTTCATTCCTCCGATAAATGACCAACCCAAAGGTAAAATCTCGTCGAAGTTTTTATCATACGTTTTTAGTAATGGTAAATCCAAAGGCATGAAATACCAGGTAAAGTCCTGATTTAATTCACTTCCCTGCATTTGAACAAAACCTTCGAAATTTAATTTTTTTAAATATTCACCTTCTTCAAAAGCTTCCTGATTTCCTTTACTTTGAGTAAAACCAGTTTTAGACTCAATCACAGAAGTAAAGAACTGTTGTTTTACACCAATCCAGTTAAGCGTCTCATTTTCTTCTTCCATTGTGGTTCTCCCGTCATAGTCGTAATCTTCATAATTATTAAACGCGTAAGAAAACTCAGAGTGAGACTGCTCTTGTGCTCTACCTTTTTCAAGATTTCTAACTTGGTAATCCCAAATAAAATCTGCTTTGGTATCTGAAGTGATTTTTGCTAAACCTTGAGTTCTTACTTTAAAATCTAAAGTATACTGATCTTTCAGTTCAGCTTTAGGATTGTTATTTAAAGTATAAATAAACTGAATAGCTGCTCCGTTATAATTGGCAGTTAAAGTAGCGGTGTTTCCATTCACAACAGGAGAGAAAACCAAATCTTTGGTATTGATTGTTTTTCCTGTTTTATCTTTAAACTGAAAACCGTAGTTTGAGTTATTTTTAGTAATCAGATTAAGGGGAAGATCTGCCTTATCGGTTTTATGGTCGTAAGCTTTATATTTTAAAAGCTCCACTTTTGAAACCTGTCCTCCTAAGCTTGAAAATTCAAGTTTCAATTCGTTGTTTGCAAGATTTGCAGTCTGAATCGAATTTGGAGTTACATTGGGATTGATATTAGCTGCCGGAGTTGGTTTTACAGGGTTTTTCGCCTGTTCGGTTTTCTGTTGCTCGGCTTTTACTGCTTCTTCTTTCTGCTGTTTATTCTGGAAATAAAACATAAATCCGAAGAGTACCAAACATAAAACTGCAAAACTAATAATCTGGCTTTTATCGAGTCCGTTGTTCTGTTGCATTTTATTTTAATTAAAATTTTTAAATTTAAACAAACATGGCAATGCCATGCTTTTTGAGTCGACAAAAATACTGTTTTTTTATCAAAACTCTATACTATAATATGTTACTATATAATAAACTCAGACTGACAAAAATCAATCTGAGTTTATTATATTATATGACGTTTGTAATTTTGCAATTACTTTATTTCCTTTTCACAAGCTTTGATGAAAGCTCTGAACAATGGATGTGGTGTCGCAACCGTACTTTTGTATTCCGGGTGGTACTGTACGCCAACATAGAATGGGTGATCCGGCATTTCCAATGCTTCTACCAAGCCTGTTTCCGGGTTTGTACCTGTTGCCAGGAAACCATTATCTTCAAATTCTTCAATGTAATCACTGTTGAACTCGTAACGGTGACGGTGTCTTTCAGAAATATGTTTGCTTCCGTAGATTTCATGTAATTTTGAACCGTTTTTCACAGCACACTTCCACGCTCCAAGACGCATTGTACCTCCTTTATCAACTACATTTTTCTGTTCTTCCATTAATGAAATTACAGGATGTTCTGTAGATGTATCAAATTCCATTGAATTGGATTTGGTATAACCTAAAACATTTCTAGCAAACTCTATGGTCATGATCTGCATTCCCAAACAAATTCCCAACATCGGAACTTTATTTTCTCTTGCATACTGAGCCGTAAGGATTTTTCCTTCAATACCTCTGTCGCCAAAACCTGGGGCAACCAAGATCCCGCAAACTCCATCTAAAGTTTCCTTGATATTTTCTTTGGTAAGATCACCACTGTAAACCCATCTGATTTTCACTTCCGTTTCAATATCAGCTCCGGCATGTTTAAATGCTTCAGCGATTGAAATATAAGAATCCTGAAGCGAAATATATTTCCCAACCAAAGCGATCTCAACCGTTCTCTTTGGATTCTGGAATTTCTTTACAAAAGTTTTCCAGTCTTTAAGGTCAGCTTCTTTATCACTTTTCAGATCCAATCCTTTAAGAACAACATCATCAAAGTTTTGTTTTTGAAGATACATCGGAACTTCATAGATCGTCTCAAGATCTTTACATTCGATCACATTATCTAGAGGAACGTTACAAAACTGAGCCAATTTTGCTCTCTGATCTTTTGGAATTTTATGTTCGGTTCTGCAAACCAAAACATCCGCCATGATTCCGCTTTCCATCAATTGACGGACAGAATGTTGAGAAGGTTTCGTTTTCAATTCTCCACTTGAAGCCAAATATGGCAATAAAGTCAGGTGAATCACCATAGAATTTTTCTCACCCAATTCCCATTTCAACTGACGGACGGTTTCGATGTAAGGTAAAGATTCGATATCTCCTACAGTTCCCCCGATCTCAGTGATGATGATATCGTAGTTCTGTTTAGAAAGAATTTTAATTCTTCGTTTGATTTCGTTGGTAATGTGAGGAATTACCTGAACTGTTTTTCCAAGGAAGTCTCCTTTTCTTTCTTTTTCGATTACCGTTTGGTAGATTTTTCCTGTGGTAACGTTGTTGTTTTGAGAAGTCGGAGCATCAAGGTAACGCTCGTAGTGTCCTAAATCCAGATCCGTTTCAGCACCATCTTCAGTTACATAGCATTCTCCGTGTTCATAAGGGTTCAGCGTTCCCGGGTCGATATTGATGTAAGGATCTAGTTTTTGGATCGTTACGTTAAAGCCGCGTGATTTTAGTAGAAGTCCCAGAGAAGCAGAAACGATTCCCTTTCCCAAAGATGAAGTTACACCTCCTGTCACAAAGATGTACTTTGTATTCTTTTTACTCATTAGATTAGGTTTGTGCAAAGTTAGGGGAAAAACAAAAGCAAAGCAATTGCATTTTAGAATTTTAATTTTGGTACATGATTTAAATGAAATAAAAAACATTCATTTTTGTCATTCCGGAGGAATCTACGCAAAGATTTGAAGTTTTTTCTTAAATATTATAGTCGAGATTCAGGCTGAAATCGAAGATTCAACAAAGTCAATGACAAATTGGCTTTAATTTCGCTAAAAAAAAGATTTCTCAAAAACTGAGAAACCTTTACTAAACCAAATTATATATATGAAAATTATTATTTCACTAATTCAAAAAACAAAACAACCTCAACATCTTTTGCAACACCCGCACCAGTTGGATCATATTTAATGTTGTAATCTAAACGGTTAACCGTAAATTTCGCCTGCAAACCTGCAACGTCTTTTCCCTGTTGGTTTTTTGTAACTCCACCGAAAGTTACCGGAATACTTACTTCTTTTGTAACGTCTTTTACAGTCATTTTACCTTTTAAAGTATAAGTATTGTTCTTTCCTTTAACTAAAGAAGTGCTTTCAAACTTCATTGTCGGGAATTTTTCAGCATCAAAGAAATCTGCGCTTTTCAAGTGCTTATCTCTTGGCTCAACTCCTGTGTTGATAGATTCGGTTTGAACTGAGAAATTAAATTTAGCGTTATCTAAAGTAGCTCCAGGTGTAGAAACCGTTCCTTCAAATTTATCAAATCTCCCTTGCACGAAACTGATTCCCATGTGCTTGATATTAAAATTCACAGATGAATGCATAGGATCAACCGTCCAGGTAGATTGTGCAAAAGTGATCATGCTTACAAAAGCAAAAACAAAACTTAGTATTAATTTTTTCATTTTCCTTAAAATTTATACTGCAAATTTAGAGATCGTTTCAATAAGAATCATTGACCTATGATAAGATGTAAAAATTAACATATTATTTTTTTAATTTTACAACATGGCAAAACTGAGAACAGCATATTTCTGTCAAAACTGCGGATCGCAGTATTCACAATGGATGGGACAGTGTAAAAACTGCGGACAATGGAATACTTTGGTAGAAGAAATTGTAGAAAAAACACCACAAAAAAGTTTATCTCCTTCAAAAACCAAACAAAGCGTCATCAACATCATTGAAGTTGAAACAATCGAAGAACCGAGAATAAAAACACCTTCAGATGAGCTCAACCGGGTTTTAGGAGGCGGGATCGTTTTAGGCTCGGTCACTTTGATTGGTGGAGAACCAGGAATCGGGAAATCTACTCTACTCCTTCAACTTGCATTAAAGATGAAGAAAAAAATCTTCTACGTTTCAGGGGAAGAAAGTGCTTCTCAAATTAAAATGAGAGCCGACCGTTTGGCAGATGTAAAGAACCCGAACTGTTTTTTGTATACCGAAACTTCTTTAGAAAAAATCCTGCACGAAGCTAAAAAACTCGAGCCGGATTTTGTCATCATTGATTCTATCCAAACTTTGCAGTCGCAATTAATTGAAAGTTCGCCGGGAACAGTTTCCCAGATCAGAGAATGCTCCAATGAAATCATTAAATATGCTAAAGAATACAATGTTCCTGTTTTCTTGGTAGGTCATATTACCAAAGACGGTCAGATTGCAGGGCCGAAAGTTTTGGAACATATGGTTGACGTAGTTCTCAACTTTGATGGCGACAGAAATCACCTTTTCAGATTATTGAGAGCCAATAAAAACCGTTTTGGTTCAACGGCAGAAATTGGAATTTACGAAATGGTTTCTCAAGGTTTAAAAGAAATAAAAAATCCTTCAGAAATTTTAATCACCAAAAAATTTGAAGAACTGTCAGGGAATTCTGTTGCAGTAACTCTGGAAGGAAACCGACCGATGCTTTTGGAAATTCAGGCTTTGGTAAGTACCGCAGTTTACGGAACTCCGCAAAGAAGCTGTACAGGTTTTGATTCAAAAAGACTCAATATGCTTTTGGCAGTTTTAGAAAAAAGAGCAGGTTTCCAGTTAGGCGCAAAAGATGTTTTTCTTAATATTACGGGAGGAATAAAAACCGATGATCCCGCTTTAGATCTGGCGGTTGTAGCATCTATTCTTTCATCAAACGAAGATATTGCAATTTCTGAACATTACTGTTTTGCAGGAGAAATTGGGCTGAGTGGAGAAATCCGTCCGATCGCACAGGCAGAGCAACGGATTACCGAAGCTGAAAAATTGGGTTACGAAAAGATTTTTATTTCAAATTTAAATAAGCTTCCAAAGAAAAAATTCGGAATTAAAATTGAAGAAGTGAGCAAAGTTGAGGATTTTCACGAAAGACTGTTTTAGTCTTAAAAAAATCTTAAAATATCAGTGACAAATGTATATATTTGTGTATCAATAACCTCAACCAATCTAACGTGAAAAAAAGATTTACCTTTCTTCTCATTTTTTGTATTGCATTTTTGTCGGCTCAGAACAGAATTTTTGAACATACAATCAATGAAAACAATCTAAATAATCAACAAAAAATAAGTGCAAATCTTGCTTCTACTTATGTACTTACCAAATATTATTCGCAGTCTTCTTTTGACCTGAAATCTGATTTTAAGATCCTTTTGCCAAACAATAAAGAGATCAAAGCCAAATTCTCAAAATCATTTTCTTACGGTAATAAAAGCGAATCATCTTCATACACTATAGAAAACGAACCAAAATCTGAACTTGTATTTTCTAAATATGACAACATCATAACGGGAATGTATGCTTCGAATAATGGTGAGAAAATAATTTTTCATCAGACAAGTAACGGCATCTTTGCAGTTTCTCTTGTCAATGAGGGCAATCTGGTAAATCAGGATTCTAAAAATGATTTTATTTTAAATGAATCGGCAATCAGCCAGAAAGTAAATGCCAATATCTGTTTAGACAGCACACCCGTTTGTCCGGCAACTACGATTGATGTTTTGGTTGTTTACACCAATGCAGCAAGAATTGCTTGGGGAGGTATCGCACAAAGTAATTCTTTTGTTGCAACGGCGATCACCAATTTTAACAACTCTCTTCAAAATTCAGGAGTTTCAAATGTTACTATCAATTTAGTATATGCTGGTGAAATTCTTTATACAGAAACCGGAAATATAAATACAGATCTTGCCAGCTTCAGAAACAGCAGCGACGGCGTCATGGACGACGTTCATGTACTGAGATCAACTTATGGTGCAGATCTTTGTGCACTTATTACTTCAACTCCCACAAATACGTGCGGACTTGGGTATTTGAATTCAAATCCCACTAACTACTCGGCAAATTCAGCGTTTACGGTCTCAATTTACAGTTGTGTCGTTTCCAACTATACTTTGGCTCACGAGATGGGTCATAATATGGGGCTAAACCACGATTGGTTTGTAAGTCAGTCAACTGCTCCCTGCAGTCATCATCATGGGTATAGCAATCAGACAGCTGTGACTTTAGGAACTTTAAGTACCAATTCTCAGCGTTGGAGAACGATAATGGCTTATAACGATGAGTGCGCCTCTGTAGGAATTGGCTGCTCAAGAATTAACCGATGGGCAAATCCTAATGTGAATTATAATTCTGAACCCACCGGAATTGCTATTGGAAACCCAAATCCTTCTAACGAAGCTTTTGGTTTTGCACGTTTTGCATGCATCATTTCACAATTTGCTCCGACTGCTTTATTGTCTACAACAGAAAATTTTTACAGTGAGGTGAAAGATTTCACTATTTTCCCAAATCCGGCTAAAGATGAGATCAATATCTGGATCAAAAATGATGAACAATACACTTTTAAAGTGATTAATACCGTAGGTCAGATCGTTCTGACATCTGATAAAAAAACCATTAATCTTCGTGGTTTACCTTCAGGTGATTACTTCCTGAATATTTATACAGAGAAAAGTTCTCTGGTGGGAAGTAAAAAGTTTATCATTAAATAATTTTCACTAAATAACATCAAAGTCCTTCGGATAATTTAAATTTATTCGGAGGATTTTAATTTTATAGCCTTAACTTGCAGTATGAACTTTCTTGCTCACTCTTTTCTCACTTTCAATGACGGACAAATTGTCGGGCAGTTTCTTGAAGATTTCATCAGGAACAAAGACCGATACTCTTTTCCTAAAGATATTCAGGATGGGATTACTCTTCACCGTGCGATTGACACGTTTACAGATTCGCATCCCGCAATTCATGAGGCGAAAAAGGTTTTCAGTCCGCTTGTAAGACTATATGCAGGAGCCTTCGTAGATGTTTCGATGGATTATTTTCTGGCTACCGACTTCTCTTTAAACTCATTACAAGGCTGGAAGGAACATTCACAGAAAGTGTACAGAGTTCTCAATGAAAATGAAAGATTTCTATCTGAAAATTTCAAAAAAATGCTTGTGAAAATGGAGCATGACGACTGGTTATACAATTACCGTGAAGATTGGGGTATCAAATTCAGCATCCAGAATGTTTTGAATAAAGCGAAATATTTAAATAAAGATATTCCAGTTTTTAAGGCTTTTTTGGATAATAAAGATGTTTTGCAAAAATGTTATGATGATTTTTTTCCAGATCTTTTAGCACATACAAAGGCAGAAAATGCCCTTTTACAGCTTCAGAAATAAGTCAGATTAAAATTGCTGAAACAAATATCGGTTCGGATAATTCAGCTTTTCACTTTTGCGGTTTCCATCGACAATGATATGAACAATATTGATCTGATCGTCAAATAAATTATACAGAAAACTCACCGCAGCTTCTACTTTTTTAGGATTGTTTACCGTTTCAGATTCAAGAAAAACATTTACAGACTCGCTGTCTTCTTCATAACCGACATAATTCACCTGTAAAAACTGATTATTTGTCTTTAGTTTAAAATATTCTGTACAATAATTTTTTAAAGCTGTATTAAGTTGAGTTTTATATTTTTCATCATTAAAATGAAAAGGTTTTTTATATTTTTCGGCTAAACCATTTTCAAGATCGTCTAGAAAAAAACGTCCGGTAACTTCAAACGTTTTTGATTTTGAATTGTAGTTTATTTCTACTGAACCAACGTGATATGGATGTTTATCTTTGTTGAAAGATGAGCAAATCAGAGAAAAAATCAGAAGAAAAAATATTTTTTTCATTTTAAAATGTTTTCGGATAAAGTTTCTTCCCCGCTCTCTAATTCTATATTAACAATCATGACATTGAATTTTCAACAAAGTTAAAATAAATTTTGTATCATCGCATTTCAAAAAAATTTTAAAAAATGCAGGATTTTCTTTTCTATCTAAAACTCGGCTGGGAACATATTATTTCGTTGGATGCACTTGATCATCAGCTTTTTGTTCTGGCATTGATTGCTGTTTACACGTTTAAAGAATGGAAAAAAATTCTGATCCTTGTTACTGCATTTACCATTGGTCATTCTGTAACTTTGGCTTTAAGCATCTTAGATATTGTAAGATTACCTTCAAATTGGATTGAATTTTTAATTCCGTTGACGATTGTTTTGACCGCCTTGGGAAATATTTTAATGAAAAATAAAAAACAAACACACGATAAAACACATTACTATCTGGCTTTATTCTTCGGACTGATTCACGGACTTGGCTTTGCAAATACAGCAAGAGTAATGATTGCAAAAAGCCAGAGCATTGCCGTTCCGCTTTTAGGCTTTAATATTGGTCTGGAGCTGGGACAGATTGTGATTGTTTTTGCAATACTTATTGTTCTTTTTATTTTACTTAATTTATTCAAAATCAACAAAAAAGACTGGATTCTTTTTGTTTCTTCCGGAGTTTTCGCATTATCGTTAAAAATGACTTTAGAAAGAATTCCGTTCTAGGCTGAAACATTTCTAAATTTTCAACTACTTATTATTATATTTGATAATTCTTAAATTTTTTCAAATGAAATCACCATCACTGAAAGCATAATACTTAAAAAAGTAAAAGTGATTGCATTTGACCATTAAAATAAATATCATTGTATGAAACTTAAAGTAACAGCACTTTCGGTACTTCTATATATGGGTCTGTCGGCTCAAAACATTCAAAATAACCCAGGAAGCAATCACGGGAACAGGTTTGAGCAATTGGGAACGATTTTACCGACACCAAACGTTTACAGAGCTGCTTCGGGAGCACCGGGACAGGCATATTGGCAAAACAGAGCCGATTATGACATTTCTGCCTATCTTGATGAAGACAAAAGAAATCTAAAAGGTTCGGAAACCGTTACCTATTATAATAATTCACCCGATGACCTGGATTACATCTGGCTTCAATTGGATGAAAATCAACAATCCACCGTAAAAAAGGCTGATTACCAGTTTTCTTCTACCCTGCCAAAATCTTTGAATGACCAGCAGCTAAAGATTACAGATCTTCCGGTAAAAGACAATGGTTACGGTGTGAATCTTGAAAAAGTAACCGATGCCTCAGGAAATCCTTTGAAATATACCGTCAACAAAACCATGATGCGTATTGATCTTCCTAAAATCTTAAAAAAAGGAGAAAAATTCATCTTTAAAATTGACTGGAATTATAATATTCCGAACAGAATGAAAATGGGCGGTCGCGGCGGTTATGAAAACTTTGCGGAAGATGGAAATGACCTCTACACTATTACACAATGGTTTCCGAGAATGTGTGTTTACAGCGATTTCCAAGGGTGGCAAAACCACCAGTTTACAGGAAGAGGCGAATTTGCTTTGGTTTTCGGAAATTATAAAGTTTCTATGAATGTTCCGGCAGATCATGTTATCGGCGGAACCGGGGAATGTAAAAATTATGAACAGGTTTTAACTTCCGAACAATTACTGAGATATAAGAAAGCCCAGACTTCAAACGAGCCTGTAGAGATCGTCACTTTAGATGAAGCTAAAAAAGCAGAAAAAAATCATTCAAAGCAAAGAAAAACGTGGATTTTTGAAGCAAAAGACGTAAGAGATTTTGCGTGGACTTCTTCAAGAAAATTCGTTTGGGACGGAATGGGCGTTACAATTCCTGAAAACAATAATAAAGTAATGGCAATGAGTTTCTACCCGAAAGAAGCTTATGGTCTTTACAGAAAATTTTCAACAAAAGCGGTTGCACATACCATAAAAACCTATTCGGAATTTACGATTCCGTATCCTTATCCGGTCGCACAATCTGTGGAAGCTGCAAACGGAATGGAATATCCGATGATCTGTTTCAACTTCGGAAGAACAGAAAAAGACGGAACCTATTCTGAAGGAACAAAAAACGGAATGATCGGTGTTATCATCCATGAAGTGGGACACAATTTTTTCCCGATGATCATCAATTCAGACGAAAGACAATGGAGCTGGATGGATGAAGGCTTAAACACATTTACCGAATATTTAACGGAAGAAAAATGGGATAATAAATTTCCTTCAAAACGTGGTCCGGCGTGGACGATCGTTGATTACATGAAACTTCCGAAAGATCAGCTGGAACCGATTATGAGTAATTCTGAAAACATTATTCAGTTTGGGCCAAATGCCTATTCTAAGCCTGCGACAGGTCTTAATATTCTTCGTGAAACCATTATGGGAAGAGATCTCTTTGATAAAGCTTTTAAAACTTATTCGAAAAGATGGGCATTTAAGCATCCGGAACCTGCAGATTTTTTCAGAACAATGGAAGATGCAAGCGGTGAAGACTTAGATTGGTTCTGGAGAGGCTGGTTTTACGGAACCGATCCTGTAGATATTGCCATTGATAAAGTGACAATGGCAACTCCGGATTTTAATGCATCAAAAGAGGCAGGCGAAACTAAATATAAAGTTGAAAAACCTTTACAAAACGAGTTTGAAGACATTTCAAAAATCAGAAATAAAGAAGATAAAACCATCACATTTGAAGTAGAAAAAGATAAAGATCTTCAGGATTTTTATTACCGGTACGACAGAGGTCAGGAAAAAGTGGATGTCAATAAAGAATACACTGTTAAAACTGAAGGAAGTATCCCTTTAGATAAAAAAGATCAGGACAGACTGAAAAATATAACTGCATATCAGATTGATTTCCTCAACAAAGGCGGTTTGGTAATGCCGATTATTCTTGAGTTTACATTCGAAGACGGCTCAAAATTAAAAGACAAATCTTCTGCTCAGATCTGGAGACACAACGAAAAGAAAGTTTCGAAGACGTTTTATTTTGACAAAAAAATAAAATCAATTCAGCTAGATCCGTTGAAAGAAACGGCAGATATCGACACTTCAAACAATTTCTGGAGCAATGACGGAAGTTCTTCGGAGACTTCAAAATTCCAGGTATTTAAACAGAAACAAGACGGCCCGGTAAGAGGCGGCGGAACAGGAAAAGTAAATCCGATGCAGGCTGCAGGAAAGAAAAACTAATCATCTATTAAAATAAACATGAAAAAAAATTCTGCATTACTATTTATATTTTTATTCTCTTTAGCATTCTCTCAGGAAGAGGTATACTTTGGTAGAAAAGCATCTATTCCTGCCGAAATCATTATGGAGAACGGAGACATTAAAACCGGATTTTTACAAAATTTTCAGAATCCGAAATTCGTCGATGCAGATATGTTATTGTTGGGAAATATTGAGAAAAAACTAAGGTTTGAGATTGATGAATTTAAATTTAAAGAAGAACAATCATCTGCCGTTGAAAAAATAAGCATCAATGATCTCAAAAGAATTATCATCCTCGGGAAAGATGGCTCAGAAAAGCTTGCTTATGATAAAATGAAGCTAAAAACCATCAATGTAAAAGGTGAAATTATAGATGTTAAAAAAACCGTTGTTTTGCCTTTAGAACAGGAAGGCAAAACCAATCTTTATGGAATCAACATTGTTTTTAGACAAAACAATAGATACACCAACAATATTTATCTTCCTTACATGAAAAAGGCTGATGAAGAATATGGATATATAGTAATAGATCTCAATAGAGTTAACTTTTTTAATTTAGGTAAAATTGATGACAAACTGAAGATGGCGATCTATGAAGTCACTAAAGACTGCGCTCCATTTGCTGATAATTTGGATGATAGAATAAAGCAATTCGAAGATGATGTAAAAGCTTCAAGAAAAGAAGGCTATGAAAAGAAAAAAGAATTGAGAAAATTAGCTAAAAGCAGAGGTGAAGGTTTTGACGCCATGAAAATTGACTATGAATATGCAAGTATGCCTTATAAAGATCTTTTGGACGAATATGAGCAAAAATGCAAAAAATAAATGATAAGCTTCCTGAAATCTGGAAGCTTTTTTTTCTGCCAAAATTTCACATCTTCAAAAAAAGTCTGCCAAAAATCTCGATTAAACCTATTGGCACACATTTAGAGATTTACGAAACAGAAATAATTAAAAAATAAAAATATTATGTCAGTAAACTTTAAACCCTTAGCAGACAGAGTGCTTATCGAGCCCATCGCTGCAGAAACTAAAACAGCTTCAGGTATTATTATTCCGGACACTGCAAAAGAAAAACCTCAGGAAGGTACAGTAGTAGCAGTAGGTCCCGGTAAAGTAGACGAGCCTACAACTGTAAAAGTAGGTGACAAAGTTCTTTATGGAAAATATTCAGGTTCTGAATTAAAATTAGACGGAAAAGATTTCTTAATCGTAAAAGAGGGGGATTTATTGGGTGTAATCGGATAAGATTCCAGATACAAGACATCAGATTTCAGACTATTCAAATTCAAATTAAATTAAAACAAGTGTTACATGTCTAACTTCTGACATTTAACATCTAATATCTAATCAAAATGGCAAAAGAAATAAAATTCGATATCGAGTCAAGAGACGCTCTAAAAAGAGGAGTTGATGCATTGGCTAATGCAGTAAAAGTAACTTTAGGACCAAAAGGTAGAAACGTAGTAATCGAAAAATCTTTCGGTGCACCTCACGTTACTAAAGATGGTGTTTCTGTAGCAAAAGAAATCGAACTTGAAGACAGAGTAGAAAACATGGGAGCACAAATGGTAAAAGAAGTGGCTTCCAAAACCAATGATATCGCAGGAGACGGTACTACTACCGCTACTGTTTTGGCACAGGCTATCGTAAGAGAAGGTCTTAAGAACGTAGCTGCAGGTGCAAACCCAATGGACTTGAAAAGAGGGATCGACAAAGCAGTAACTGCTGTTGTTGCCAACCTTAAAGAGCAGTCTAAAGAAGTTGGAGATTCTACAGAAATGGTGAAGCAGGTTGCTTCAGTTTCTGCAAACAACGATGAAACAATCGGATCTTTGATCGCTGAAGCTTTCGGAAAAGTAGGTAAAGAAGGAGTAATCACTGTAGAAGAAGCTAAAGGTATCGATACAACAGTAGATGTTGTAGAAGGTATGCAGTTTGACAGAGGATACCAGTCACCTTACTTCGTGACAAATCCTGAGAAAATGCTTACTGAATTGGAAAATCCTTACATTCTTTTAGTTGAGAAAAAAATCTCTTCAATGAAAGAATTGCTTCCTGTTCTTGAGCCTATCGCACAGAGCGGAAAATCTTTATTGATCATCTCTGAAGAAGTTGAAGGTGAAGCTTTGGCAACTTTGGTAGTCAACAAATTAAGAGGTTCTCTTAAAATTGCTGCAGTAAAAGCTCCAGGATTTGGTGACAGAAGAAAAGCAATGTTGGAAGATATCGCTATCCTGACTGGTGGACAGGTAATTTCTGAAGAGCAAGGTTTCACAATGGAAAATATCTCTCTGGATATGTTGGGAACTGCTGAGAAAGTATCTATCGACAAAGACAACACAACAGTTGTAAACGGTGGTGGTGAAGAAAGCAAGATCAAAGGCAGAGTAAACCAGATCAAAGCTCAGATGGAAACCACAACTTCTGACTACGACAGAGAAAAACTACAGGAAAGATTGGCTAAATTAGCCGGTGGTGTTGCCGTATTGTACGTAGGTGCAGCTTCTGAGGTTGAAATGAAAGAGAAAAAAGACAGAGTTGATGATGCATTAAACGCTACAAGAGCAGCTGTTGAAGAAGGTATCGTTGCAGGTGGTGGTGTTGCTTTGGTAAGAGCTATTGATGCTTTAAAAAATCTTACAGGAATCAATGCTGACGAAACTACCGGTATCAAAATCGTAAAAAGAGCGATCGAAGAGCCATTGAGACAAATCGTTGCCAACGCAGGAGGTGAAGGTTCTGTAATCGTAGCTAAAGTTGCTGAAGGCAGCGGAGACTTCGGATACAATGCTAAAACTGACGAGTATGTAAACATGCTTGAAGCAGGTATCATCGACCCTACGAAAGTAACAAGAGTTGCTCTTGAAAACGCAGCTTCAGTTTCTGGAATGCTATTAACAACTGAATGTGTAATCACTGAAATTAAGAGCACAGAACCTGCTATGCCAATGGGAGGTGGAATGCCAGGAATGATGTAACAGCGTGTTGCTGAGACAATATTTTTTAAAACCGTTCTGCTTTTGCAGGACGGTTTTTGTTTGAATATGGTTTTCTGTAGGAAAATAGTATATTTATGTTTTATATTTACTGATTGACAATTAGATAGCTAAAAACCAAAGTAATATTAGCACAATTAAACATATTATATATTGATGCAATGCGTATTTGGGAGTCAGGCGTAATCTTAAAAACCAGATTTTGAATTTTAATTATGGATTTAACTGATATTATTACAGAAAAAACTGTTGAAATAATTATTGAAAATGGAATTAAAAATGTTAGCAAAGTATTTGACACTTTGTATAGTTCCACAATGAAAGCCGCAAAAAAAAAGCTTAAAAATGATGAATTTGAAGAATTCAAAGAAATATATAACTTTCAAATTGAAGAAGAAAAAGTTCTTAATCAAATAAAATATAATATTGAAACTAGTTTAAACTGGGCAAGCGAAATAAATTTTGGAACTGCATTAAAATCTAAATCTTTAAAAAAGGTATTTGTAGATATTGATTTATATTTATCACCTTTAAAAAATCGTTTTGACGTAGAAGAAAAAACACAAACGATTAGTTCAAAGAAGATTTTCGAAAATATCTACAAAAATATTATAATTTATGGCGGTGCTGGTGCAGGAAAAACAACATTATTAAAAAACTTTTATCTTGAATTTTTGAATTCGAAAAATAGTAATAATTTCTCTTGTCCATTAATGATCCGATTTAGAGAAATTGATTATGATAAACATTATAAAGATGAAAGTTTTGGACTATACAAAATATTGATTGATATATTAGGAATAGAAGTTAATTTTCCAAATAAATATACTGAATCATTTCCATACGAATATTATAATAGTTTAAAACAAACAATTCTAAATTTTTTCAACAACACTAATATTCTTCTGATAGCAGATGGATTTGACGAAATTCCTGATTTAGATTTAAAGAAAAGGATTGAAAAAGAATTCGAAGAGCTATCATTATCTCTAAATAATTCAAAATTTATAATGACTTCAAGAAGTAATGATTTCAATTTGAAGTTAAATAATACTGATACTTTTGAAATATGTCCTTTGAACGATAGACAAATTAAATCTTTAATTAAAAAATGGTTAAATAATAATCTTAAGGCTGATGATTTATTCCAAAAAATAAAATCTTCCCCATTCTATGATACATCAATTCGACCATTAACATTATCACATCTATGCGCTATCTATGAGAGGAAAAAAAATATTCCTGATAAACCAAAATATGTTTATGATTTTGTAGTTAAATTATTATTAGAGGATTGGGATCAAGAAAGAAATATTACAAGACCATCAAATTACGCAAACTTTTATATAGAAAAAAAGAAAGATTTTTTATCTCATCTTTCTTTTTGGCTGACTTACCATCTTAATAAAAATGTTTTTAATAGCGATGACATAAGAAAATGCTATAATAACATATATATATCTCATGATTTACCAAAATCACAGGCAAAAAAAGTTGTATTAGAGCTCGAAAATCACACAGGGTTATTAGCTCAAGTTGGTTATGATTATTTTCAATTTTCTCACAAATCTTTACAAGAATATTTAACTGCTAAATATATTTCTCAAACTCCTAAAATACCAGATTTTGATGTAATAAAAAACTTACCTAATGAATTAGCAATTTGTGTTAGTTTGTCATCCCAACCAAATATTTATTTTGAATATTTCATTACATCATATATGAAATTCGATTCTAGATTCTGGGATATTTTCTTTACAAGATTAGTTGATGAAAAACCTGATTTTGATAATAGTCATTTTGCTCTTCTCTTTTTCTTTATTTATATAAATAAAAATAGGGATGAAAATTCATTAACTACATTCATTAAATTAATTGAAAGTACAAATATTGCAAGAACTTTTAAACAATTTGAAAAATTATATAATAAACACTCTACATACGGTGAAGAAATTGAATATCTTTTTAAAGATTTAAATATCCCAATTGATAAGAGAAGTGGGCAACCAAGTCGAATTTTTATCAGTAAAATATTAATTGAAAAGATAAAAGGCTATGTCTAGCATTATTTTCAATCTCAGTATCTAAAATTGTAAACTCATTGGAAGAAACAATCCTCAAAGAAAATGGTGTTGAGGAATTATCCGATGTCGCAAATTTCCAACCCATCACTTTTCCCTATATTTAAAACATATTTTTCTACACAGAAAATCAATTAAACCAAACCTCAACGTCATTGAAAACAAAATTATTACTCCTTTCACTTTTCGGTTTTTGTTTAGCCAGTGCACAAACCTTAAATTTTAAATATCTTGCGGATATGTCTGTTCGCAGAGGAGCGATAAGCAGTGCTATTGCAGGTGACAATATCTATGTGAGCAATGGGTATAAAGATACGGATGGTTATGCAAATTTTATTGAGAAATACAGTATTAAAGATAACCGCTGGAGTATCATCAACTCTAATCTGGTTCCTAAAAGATTCGCCAATTCGGAGACTTACGGTAATAAAATTTATATTTTTAACGGGTGGGGAAACAGCCATCTTGAAATTATAGACCTTGAAACTCATAAAAAAACGAAAGGAGCTGTTAATCGTGCCTACACAGGAAATGCCGGTTCTGCCATTCATAACGGAAAAATATATACGTTCGGAGGCAGCGGACTAAACAATGCTGCAATCACTGTATTTTCTGACAGATTCCAATACTATGACATTGCTTCAGATACATGGCATCCGTTACCAAATATGCCTAATGCCAGAGAAGCAAGGGGCAAAATTGTGAATAATAAGCTCTATGTCATTGGAGGTTTTAACGGTACGTCATCCCGTCTGGTTAACGTGTATGATCTCAACAAAAATCTTTGGACTGAGCAATATACCATGCCTGCTGCGATATCGGGTCATTCATTAGCGGTATCCGGTAATAAGATTTTTATTGCAGGCGGTTATAATAATCAAAATTTTTTAGCCTACTTTGATACAGAAACCAATACGTTGCATCAGTTATCATCCAATATGATTCCCAGACGACATGCTGCTGCAGAAATATATAACAATAAATTATACATCATGGGTGGAAGTACAGCATCCTCAACCAAATCAGCTATTAAAAGCATTCAGGTTGCAGATATTAACGAAGAAGTACTTTCCGCTAAATAAACAAATGAAGATGTATTTAAATCAAAAGCTTATACCAATGCCCACAGAGATGGTTTCCCCTCGCTGCCGCACGAATCCTTTCATCTGGCTTCCATAAAGTAATATTTCTACCTATGACCAAACTTCAAATTTTCACAACACTCTTTCTATCTCTCTTCCTCACCAACTGCAAAAACCCAGAAACCATGAAATACAAAGTCGGTCAGGAATGGAATTACAAAACCCGCAAAGGCGAAGAAAACTCTACCCTGAAAATTTTAAAAATAGAAGAGTATCCAAAAGAGGGAAAGGTCATTCATATATCGATTGGCAATTTAAAAGTGGGAAATCCTGATGTAGAAAAAGGTTTTGCAAATGAATTGACACACATTCCGATTACTGAAGAAGCATTAGATAAAAGTGTTACCGTTTTGAAAAACAATAAAGTAAAACTTCACACTAAAATTGACGGCTACGAGTATTGGAAAAAAGAATTTGATCAGGGAATTGCGGGAGTATTTTCAATTTCAGTCTCTGAAATTGTGGATTCGATGGAGGAAGCAATTATCACAGGAGAGGGTGTTGTAGAGTAAATCTTCAATCTTCGGAAAAATCTCATTTTGAGAATCTATTTTCTGCGGTTAACCTTGTCAAGGTTAAAAAATATTCCCATCCAAAAAGTGACATCTAATAAAATCACTTTGCTGACAAAAGCTTTCTTAAGAATTAATTTCAAGCCTATATCCTTTCCCACGGATCACCACAATATTAATATTTGGATCGATTTCCAGTTTTTTTCTGAGTTTTGAGATGAACATATCCAGACTTCTTCCTACAATCACACCGTCATCTTCCCAGATTTCTTTTTGCAGTCGGCTTCTCTCGATGATTTCGTTGGGAGACGATGCGAAAATGAGTAATACTCGGCTTTCTGTTGCGGTAAGGTCTATGGTTTTTTCATCAATGATGAGCTTTCTGTTTTTAGAATCAAACAATACAGAGCCCAAAGTAAAAAGATCAGCTTCCTGATTTTCAGGTAAAACTTTTTGTGATTTTACAGATTTAGACCTCAAAAAAACAAAACCGACAAATGCTAAAAATGAAAGCCCCCCTAATAGATATGCAGTCTTTGTAGTGTTGATCCCAGTTGGTTTGAATTTGATGTTGATCATGTAGCAAGCTTTGGGTTGTTTTCTTCCTATACAGGCTACAATATCATCTTTTTTACTCTTCGAAACCGAATATCCGTAAGCTACACTGGAGTTGCCACAATTCAGAACATTAACAATATAATCACTTGCCAGCGGATCTTTTGCCAACACTCGCTTTGTAAGATTCACCAAAGAGTCCGGTTGAAAAGTAAGGTTATTCTCAAAACTAATCTGATATTCATTATCTGCAATCTTTTTTACCGGAAGCACTCTTGATGTACGGTCGCCTGATTGTAAAAGCAGTTCATGTCCTATTCTGCGAAGTAACACTTCCCTTTTGGCAAAATCAAAATCATCCTTATCCTCAGTGCTGAAAGCAGCAAAGATGACAAAGATTAATGAGAGCAAAATGATTCCTAAAAGGTATTTACGCTTTCCTGAGAGGAGATTTTGGCTAAGATGCATAATGTCAAGTTATTATTTACAAAGTTTACAATTTTATTTACAATCTAAATCCCAAAATCAGAAAAATATCAAAGTACTTTCGCTGAGTCAACTTTGATAGCCTATAAAAAAACAGGTCTTATCAGATTTGATCGAGCAAAAGAATTTATATTTAATTTAAAATCCAAAAAATTATGAGAAAATTAATTTATGCACTGATTTTACCACTAATTGTGGTGAGCGGACTATTATTTGCCAATCGAGAAATCAAAAATGAAACTATTAAGAAGCCGGTTCAAAAGCAACTTTCTGCCGCTGAAAAGAATGCCGAAAAAAAGAAATGGGAAGCTACCCCCGATGGTAAAAAGTTCAAAGAATGGGAAGAATCACCCCGAGGTAAAAAAGTGTATGCCGCCGAAGCTAAAATTTGGAAGCACATTACAGATTACACCAATATGGAAGGAGTGGTCACCTCTCTTTCTCTTCCGCCAGGATCAAGATTAGGTTACGGAGTAATGGTGAGAATTAATGGTGACGATTATATCGTAACATTTGACGCTGAAAAATCTCAACTTGAGCAATTGAAAAGCCTGAAAATTAACGACAGAATAATGATAAAAAGCCATTACGTAGCTCACGCGCCGAAGTACTCATATCCTATCATATCTTGCGGATATCTGCAACGAGATGGCAAAGTAATTTTTAAAAGAATTGCTCGTAAAGGCGGTTGCTAAGTAAGTTCTATATTCTAGGAGCTAACCTTGTCAAGGCTTAAAACCTTGACAAGGTTAATTTAATAATCGGTTATTAAATGTGTATAGCTTATGTTATTTTAATTTTTAAGATCAACACAATTTAACTCCGTACCACAGGATTTTTCTTGCCCGATTAATAGGATGTATGTATTATTGTAAAAAAATATAACCATGCACATTCAGATTTCACAGGATTTTAGAAAAAAGACCAAGGCAGCAGTCTCTTCTATCGTCACTTTTATTTTTGTCTACATTCTTATTTTTCTTTTTACTATCATTTTAGCTTTAGCTTGTATTGGTGGTGGGATCTGGCTCATTGTAGCAAAACCGATGTTTCTGACACTGATGTTGGGAGTTGGTTTGGCTGGAACAGGCATTTTTGTTTTCTTTTTTATCATTAAATTTTTATTTAAAAAACATATCAACGACAGAAGTTATCTCACCGAAATCAAAAGATCAGACGAACCTGAACTTTTTAAAATGATCGACGAAATCGTAAAAGAAGCCGAAACCAACTTTCCGAAAAAAGTGTATCTCTCGTCAGATGTCAACGCAAGTGTATTCTACGATTCGAGTTTCTGGAGTATGTTTTTCCCGATTCAGAAAAATCTTACGATTGGAGTCGGACTTATCAACACAACCACAAAGCAGGAGTTGAAAGCCATATTATCCCACGAATTCGGGCATTTCTCACAACGCTCGATGAAGGTCGGAAGCTATGTGTATAATGTGAATCAGATTATTTTTAATCTGGTGAATGACGATGCGTCTTATAGAAATTCTATTGAAAAGTTTGCAAGTTTCAGCGGTTATTTTTCAATTTTCGCATCACTTGCGATTTTTATTACTTCAAAAATACAATGGGTTCTCGCAAAGATGTATTCTTACGTAAACATCCGTCATATGGCACTTTCCAGAGAAATGGAATTTCATGCTGATGAAGTTGCTGCGAATATTGCGGGTTCAATTTCTCTGGAAGAATCGCTTTTAAGATTAGAGCTTGCCAACAATTCTTACAATAATGTTCTTAATTTTTATGAAGCGAGAATTTCAAAAAACCAATCGAGCAAAAATATTTACAGAGAACAGTTTTTTGTGATGAATTTTCTTGCAGAACAAAGTGAATTGGAAACCAAATATGATCTTCCGTACGTAAAACTTGCAGAATCGGGATTGTTTAACAAATCAAAATTGAATATAGAAAATCAATGGGCATCACATCCTTCTACTGAAGATCGGGTGGCAAAACTAAGACATCTCAATATTGTAAAAGATACTGACAATCAACCTGCAAAAGATTTATTTAAAGATTTTGAAAAAACACAGGAAAAACTAACTGCTAAGCTTTTCTCAAATGTAAAATACGAACACGGCAGAACAGATTTAGAATTCGACACTTTTAAAACTGAATTTGAAACGCAATATCAGAAAGATTCATTTGATAAAATTTTTAATAATTATTACGATAATAAAAATCCTGATTCTGAAGTTCAGGAAAATCTGTTGTCAGAAGACATACAATTCGATCATCTTTTTGACAACGAAAAAGTGGAGCTTGTTTATACATTAATCGCTTTGGAAAGTGATAAAAAAACCGTTGAAGCCATTGCCAATAAAGAATTTATCTTAAAAACCTTCGATTACGACGGAAGAAAATATAAAGCTGCCGAAGCCAAAAAACTCATCCCGGAAATTGATCAGTCTATAGTAGAAATTAAAAATCAGATTGTAAAAAACGACTCTGATATCTATAATTATTTCCTTAAAATTTCAGAAAAGCAGGGAAGAAAAGCAGGATTTGCAGGTCTTTATCAATCATTCTGTGATTATGATAAGCAGTATGAAGGTAAATTCAAACTTTATACAGATCTTATAAATGCCACAGCTTTTATCAGTGCGCGAACTCCTTTTGAGCAGATCAGACATAATTTCACTACCCTTAAATCTCTTGAAGACCAATTAAAACAAGAATTAAGATTTCATCTTCAGAATCCTCGTCTCATTTCAGAATTGAGTGAGAAAGATGTAAAAGATTTAAAAGATTACATAGAGAAAGAGCATATCTATTTCCGCAACGAAGAGTATTTTGAAGCCAATTTACAGTTGCTGATGAAAGCAATCAATACTTTACCCTATTTCCTTCACAGAAAATATTTTCTGATCAAAAAAGAAGTGCTTTCATTAATGAAAGATCTTGAAGATCACCATCGTGTAGAGAAAGTATCTTAATTATAATACAAACCGTTTTGTTTTTGCAGAGTGGTTTTTTTATTACTTTTACTAAATGTTCATAAATGAATGACAACTATTTAAATGAATTAAAACAATGAGCCCAAAACAACCCCCAATCTACTACCACGGTACGAAAGCAGATTTAAAAACCGGCGACCTCATCGAAGTCGGCTTTGTCTCAAACTATGGGACAAAGAGAAAATCTAAATACATTTATCTGTCTGAGACTTTGGATGCGGCAACGTGGGGCGCAGAATTGGCATTCGGAGACGGAAAAGAAAGAATATACATTGTAGAACCAACAGGCAAAATCGAAGACGATCCCAATGTAACCGATAAAAAGTTTCCCGGAAATCCTACAAAATCTTACCGTTCGCAACATCCTTTCAAGGTAGTAGGAGAAGTTACCGATTGGCAAGGACATTCACCTGAACAGCTCAAAACAATGAAGGATCATCTGGAAAAACTGAAAGAACAGGGCATTGAAGCCATTGAAGATTAATTGTCAATCTTTATTATTATGAAATCTATAATCACTTTGATATTAAGTACCTGTTGGATATTTTCTTTTTCGCAGGATAAGCTGTTTACTCGTGAGTATCGAAATATGCTTAGCTCAAACCATTGTTTATATACAAAACCTGATATGAAGCCATTTAATGGTTATGTAAAATTTAAAGGGAACACTCCTGGCGAATTTCAATACAATAAAATAGAAAATGGCTGTAATCGAACTTTATTAGAAGTATTTAGTTTGAAAAATGAACTTTTATACAGAGGAAAATACACCTTTGACAAAAATAATAATCAAATAATAATTTACGAAAATGATTCTGTAAACCTTGGCATAAGTGAGTTTTTTGATAAAAAAATTACAGATTCAGCAACGCTGGTTACAAAACGGATCATGAATTATTATCATACTGACGTGGAAAACGGCATTGAGAAGATCGTTCCAATTGACGGAATAATTTATTCTAATGACTCTGGCGAAATTTATTCGATACAGTACAAAAATGGAACTGCCGTAAAACTGATTACTTATTATGACAATAAAGAATTTGTAGAAAACAATCCAAACATACCAAAATTAAAAAAGAAAGAGAGTCACGAATTATTGTTTAATGAAAATGGTAATATTTATGACTCCGATTTAAGTGATAAAACATATCCATTTATTTTTACGGGAGAATATTTGAGGTGGGATCAGAATGGCAAAATGATCGCTAAGAAAAAATTAAATAAAAAAATCCCAAAATAAGATCTCTTGATTTTGTCATCAAAGTAGTATAGTAATTTTATTATTTTTAAAGAAATTTAATACTATGGCTAAAGCAAATAAAACCAAAGAAACAGAAGTCAACGTTACTGATTTCATCAATTCTTATGTTGAGAACGAACAAAAGAAAGCAGACAGTTATCAGCTCATAAAATTGATGAGTGAATGGTCAGGATTTGAACCAAAAATGTGGGGACCAACAATCATCGGATTTGGCAGTTACCATTACAAATATGCAAGCGGACACGAAGGTGATATGCCCCTCATTGGTTTTTCACCACGTAAAGCAGAGTTTTCTCTCTATGTTTATTCACCAACCGAAGAAAGCAAACCGTTGTTGGGTGAATTAGGAAAATTCAAAATGGGCAAAGCTTGTATTTATGTAAAAAAGTTGTCTGATATTAATTTAGATACTTTGGAAAAGCTTTGTAAAACTACCATCGAATATATCAATAAGCATCACGAATGTGCCTGCAGAGAAGAATAAAATTTCTTAAATAATAGCACGGGGAATCTATAAAATGAATAAAAGAATATCAAAAATAGAAAATGATGTACAAGACAGAACTTCTATTGCCTGGAAAAAACTTTGTGAGTATATTGATAAAGTTGCGAACGAAAATCTTGATGAATTTTTACCTTTAGAAGAGCTTGGATTAGAATTGTTTTCTCAAATATACACCTTACCGGAAACAATTTCAAAATTAAAAAAGGTTAAGAAAGTTTGGCTTTACGGAAGCAAACTGAAACGCATTCCTCCAGAAATCGGAGAAATGGAAGCACTTGAATATTTTGATCCCTATACTTCATACAATTTACATTGGTTTCCTTATGAAATTACAAAATGCAAAAATCTTAAAGACAGCAGAGTAAGCACAAGAATTTTGTACGGCAATTATAAGAATAGAATGGGGTTTCCAGATTTAGCTCATAATCCCGTAAGATATTTTGGCGACACTGTAAATTGTAGTGTTTGCAATAAGGCAATCACTTATGATCAGACAAACCAGTTATGGATTTCTTTATTAGTAGGAACTGATATTTTACCTCTTTTGACAAATCTCTGTTCAAAAGAATGTGAAAGCAAATTACCAATTCCCCCAAAAGATTATCTCCGATTCCCTCATAAAGGCAGTTCAGCATTTGTATACCAATTTGGTGAAGACGAACTATTTGATTTAGGGGTGGAGCACTATGAAAAGAGCAAAAGTGATTCTTTAACAAATCTTGAAGAGACTCAAAATAATAAAAACCCTTTGAAAAATAAGAGCGAAGTGTCCGAATTTCCATTATTAAAATTGATGCGAAAAATATGGGATAGATAAATCGTTTTTCTCATTATCAAATAAATAAAATAAAGCAATTTACTTTTTAATTATCTTTATCAAAAAAGTAAATATGAAAACAACTTTATTCTTTTTAATTGTATCTGCCACAACATTTTCAGCGCAGACCACCATTACTAAAGCGTTTAATGATCCAGTCACTGGTGAAACAGTAAATAACGTAAACGTCAACGGAACAGTTGATAACTCAGCAACCGGAGCCAATACTACCTTTTCCAACAGTAGTTTGACACAAGGCTCTGCATCAGTCACTACCTACTCCGCTCCTACGACAAGCGAAATTTCAACTTTTCCCGGAACCACAATCAAAATGGTGGGAGGAAGTAATACGGTTTATTATAAACAAACCGCTACAAAACTTGAAATCACAGGATTGGTAACTCCCGATGCTACCCTCAATTTTTCTACCAACAACGGAACATTCATCAGCTATCCTGCAGCATTCGGATATTCTGAAAATGATACCGCATCAGGTACATTTTCTGCAACGGCAGGTTCAGGAAATTTCAGTGGTACAATTGCCATTACGGCAGACGCATCGGGAACACTTCTTATCGGACCAAAAACCTATACCAATGTTTTAAGAGTAAAATCTGTACAGAATTTTTCTTTAACTGTATTTGGCTTTCCTGTAGGAACTGTAGTCAATACATCATATACATATTATGACAGTGCTCACAAATTCCCATTATTGAATACAACGAATGCCGTGATTACTGTTCAGGGAACTGCACAGACAACCAATGTCGCTCAAGCTCTGAGTGAAACTTTTTTGGCGGCATCCGATTTAGTTAAAAAAGATGCATTTAAAATTTATCCAAATCCGGCACAGGATTTTATAGAATTTAAAGGAGACTTATCTAAATATTCTAAAGCTAATATCTACAGCTTGGATGGAAAACTAGTTAAAACATCAGATTTGAAGTCCGGAAAAGTACAGGTTTCAGAATTGTCACCCTCTACTTACTTTATTGAAGTTTCTGGAAACAAATCCCAATCTGAAAGCATAAAATTTATCAAAAAGTAATTATCTTTAATTATTTAAAAATATTTCCAGCCGTTTTAAGTTTTTAGAACGGTTTTTGATTTAACAGAATTGTAATTTATTGTTCTTTTAAATTTCATCACACCAAATACCTTTTTTTATTAATTTAATCAAAATATTACGCCATGAAAAAACTACTTTTCCTTGTCCCGTACTTTCTAATTTCGGGAATCAACGCACAGGAAATAACAACTTCAGAAGTGAATACCGTTCCTGAAGATAAAATGAATATCATTAAAACCAATATTACCGGTTATGCATTCCGAAACATCAATCTCTCTTACGAAAGATCCATCAACCGATGGTTTGCCATCAATGTAGGATTTGGAACAGTCGCTGAAGGAAAAGTTCCTTTTATGAATGCTTTTTTGAGTGAGGAAGATGAGAAAGATTTTCAGAATCTTAAAATAAAAGCAACCAACTTTACCATCGAGCCCAGGTTTTACATCGGTCAGGGTTACGGAAAAGGGTTTTATTTTGCCCCTTATTACCGATATTCAAAAGTTTCTACCAATACTTTTGATTACACTTATGATTACAGCGCATTCGGAACTACCATTCCTATTCCGCTAAAAGGTTTGGGAGATGCAAACGGAAACAGTGGCGGACTGATGGTGGGAGCACAGTTTTTCCTTAATAAACAACACAGTTTTATCTTAGATTTTTGGATTGCAGGAGCGCATTACGGCTCAGCAAGAGGAGATTTTGACTTGACAAGCAACATCATTCTCACCCCTGAAATGCAGGCTGAGCTAAAAAGAGAGATTGAAAATTTAGATATTCCGTTTGTTGATTACACTGTTGAGACAAATTCTAACGGTGCTAGGATAAAGGTTGACGGACCCTGGGCAGGTTTCCGGAGCGGATTCTCACTGGGTTACAGATTTTAATCTTTCTATCATAAAAAACATACCGTTCACGGTTTGTGAACGGTATGTTTTATTTATAGGCATCTTTAAATTTCTCAATAAGATGATCGAGCGTGTGGCGCTGTACATATACCGTCCTTACGTCATCATATCTTGGAGATTTGTAAAAGACCTCATGGAAATCCATACTTCCGTTTCCTACTTTTACTACTTTCTGTACGTCAATGTTTAGTTTCTTCAATTCTTCTTTTAAGACCTGAAATTCGTCTTGGATATTATTCATCTTTATTTTTAGGTTTAAGTTAAAATTTATCAATAATTCTCTGTTTAGCCCCTGTTAATTTCAACATATGGTTGAATTTTTAATAAATTTAGTAATTTCATTTGAAATAACCATAGGGTTTACCATATTTTTTACAATTAATCTAAATAACAAAAACTATACCTAATCGTATAGTTATGAATTAAAAGTGAATTTAATATGAACTAAATGTTAACAAACCCTTTGAAGTAGACAGTTTTTAATGTAACAAAATTTGAATTTATACCACTAATTCGTCAGAAACAATAATAATGTATAGTGTAAATACGAAATCAATTTTATCAGACTTTTTTAGTTTTTTAAAGAAACCCAACGATCAACAGGTTAACCTGTCAACAAAAGACAGACTTCTAGTTATTATAAAGCTTTTGATTTTAGAATTGTTATTTACAGTAATCATTGTTTTACCGGTTGATCATTTAATTGGTAGCTTGATGACGGTAAAAAGTGAAAGCTTGGGTTATGAATTCAATACGATTTATGCAGTTATATTATTGATGGTACTTCTGGTTCCCTTTTTGGAAGAAATTATCTTCAGATCTGTACTAAGATATAATTCAACATTTTCTAAATATATCAGTCGAAAAAAATGGGATCAATATTTCCCTTTTTTGGTTTATTCGACGAGTATTTTATTTGGTCTCGTACATGCAAGCAATTACTATAATGACTCTTATCTTTTTTATATATTGTCACCGCTAATACTGTTAAGCCAGTTGTCGGGCGGGTTTTTACTGAGCTACATTCGTGTAAGAATCAATTTCTATTACGCATTTTTCTATCATGCATTATGGAATTTTACTGCCGTTCTGATAATACCTTCCGTCGTTTTACTTTTCAGCAACCCATTTATAGATCAAACTAAAAATTATAATTTGAAAATTGAGGAAAATATATTGTTCTATCAGAGCGAGCCTCAAAAAATTTCATTGAATATTAAAGACAATAAAGTATACAAAATTGAGGCAGAGCAATTTTACCTTCAGGACATTCTTGATGTTGTTTATGGCAAAGAAAAATACTATGTAGACGAATATTTAATTGACCTGGATTTTTCTTCAAAACAAGGTGTTACAAAAGAAGAATTAAAAAAAATACTGGAAAAAGAATATGATATTGAATAAATGACTCAAGATTAATTAGTCACAATTTCTTTTTAAATTAAATAAAAATCCACTAAAAGTGATTTCCGCATTTAACTCTTGTGAAAAATGAGTATCAAATAATTAAATATTTAAGCCATGAAATCGTTCAACTCACTTCTGATTTTGACCTTATTGACAATTTCAGCGTTGATTTTCGCTCAAAAAAACACAAAAGACAAATCTTTTAAAATCAAACCAAGTATAGAAAACAATGCAATAGTTTTGGCAGATGAAAACTCTCCACACTTTATGCAATTCGGAATCATGTCTAGAAATCATGAAGAATTCAGAAAAAAATACGGGATTGCTGTCATTTACCAAAACTGTGTAATCAGTCAGTTTCTATCCCAAAAAGCAAAAGAGAACAATATATTGGTTGCCAAAGAACTCACCGAAAAATATGGAGATGTTTGGAAAAAAGATCTCGGATTTATCCCTTACGGATTATAATTCTTCCTCCACTTCGATCTCATGGCGCAACTGTGCTTTGTACAGAGTCGCATAATAACCGTTTTTATCAAGAAGTTCAAGGTGCTTTCCTTCTTCAACGATTTTACCATGTTCCATCACAATGATTTTGTCGGCCTTTTCAATAGTTGAAAGTCGGTGTGCAATAATGATTGAAGTTCTGTTTTTAGTAATTTTTTCAGTTGCCCTCTGAATTAGTTTTTCACTTTCGTGATCGATTGATGAGGTTGCTTCATCCAAAATAAGAATTTTAGGATCAGACAGATAAGCTCTCAGAAAAGACAGCAATTGTCTTTGCCCAAGTGAAATGGAAGAACCTCTTTCACTCACCACATATTCGTATCCACCTGGAAGACTTTCAATGAAATCATCAACTTCAATTTCTTTTGCTCCAGCTTTTATTTTTTCTAAAGTCACACTGTCATCTCCGAAAGCAAGGTTTTCATAAATGCTACCGTGGAAAAGGAAAACATCCTGTAAAACAACTCCGATATGACTTCTCAGATTATACAGTTCGTAATCTTTCAACTCAACGTCATCAATGAAAATTTCTCCTGAATTGATATCATATAATCTCGTAATCAAACTGATAATTGTAGATTTTCCGGCTCCCGTTGCTCCTACAATTGCGACAGTTTCTCCGGGATTTACTTTAAAATTAATTCCTTTTAAAACTTCCTGCTTATCGTCATACGCAAAACGCACATTTTTAAATTCTATTTTTCCGTCAAAATGATCTTTAGAAACTTTTCCATTATTCGGCATGGCATAATCTTCATCCATAATGCCTAAAACCCTTTCAGCACCAACAATTCCGCGTTGAATATTATTAAAACGATCTGCAATCTGTCGCAAAGGACGAATCAGCATTGAAATAAACTGAATAAAAGCAATCACAACTCCCGCACTGATCGTAATGTAACCCCCATAGAAAAGGACAAAACCAATAAAAAGTGAAGAAATCAATTCAACAACAGGAAAAAACAGAGAGAAGATGAAAACCGTCCTCAGCAAAGCGCTTTTCAAAGTAATATTGATGTCGTCAAATTTTTTAAATTCTGCCTGTTGTCTGTTGAAAACCTGAATAATCGGCATTCCGGCAAGTCTTTCCTGCACAAATGAGTTTTGATTGGAAGTCCATGATCTTTCATCACCAAAAGCTTTTTTGAGTCTTTTCTGGAAAAATCTTGTAATCACCACCATCAAAGGTAAAATAGCAAGAGAAATATAACTCAGATGCACATCCACCTGAAACATCATGAACAGAACAAAAATAATTCTCAAAACATCACCGAAAACCATCAGAAAACCGTCCGTGTAAACTGTTGCAATGGTTTCAACATCACCAACGGCACGAGTTACCAATTGTCCGATTGGAGTTTTATCAAAGAAAGCTGTTCTGAAATAAATTAATTTATTGTAAAGCCTTTCACGAATATCTCTGATCACATTCTGCGAAATATAATTCGAAAAATAAACCAAAAAGAAATTTAATATCGTTTCGGCAAAAACCAAACCTACCAAAGCATAAATATGCTTCATCATCAAGGCTTTATCCTTCAGCTTCGTAATATCATTATCTACAATCTGCATGGTAAGATAAGGTCTGTAAGTAGAAACTATGGACAGTATGATGGAAATAATCAGGGTAAAAATAAACCAGGAGCGAAACTTCATGCCGATGAAGAAAAGTCTCTTTACTATTGCCCAAGTATCTTGTTTTTTCATTATCGAAATTGACGTAAAGAATTAATTTGAAAAAATTCTCTGCAAAAATAAGACTTTAAAATTTTACAGCCTTTACAACTCCATCAAATAGTCATAGAAAGTTTCTGATTCCTGTTATTTACAGAATAAATTATTGCAGTTTTTGTAACCAGTTTAAAACATATCCTGCAACTTCTTCCCACCCTTTTTCACCGGCAATAAAATGGCTTCTGCCTTCAAATTCTTTAAAATCAACAATACTATCTTTGTCTTTATAAGCATTGGCAATTTTTCTTGAAAATGCTGCAGGAAAAATATGGTCATTGGAGCCTGCGATAAACAATAACGGTTCGTGAGGTTTGTTTAAATCTAATTTTGCGGAAGATTTGAAAAGCGGATCTCTGGCTAATTTTCTGCTTTCAGGAGCGGCAACAGTTTCGTACAATTTATCACTTTCGGCTTTAGAATAATTATTAAAAAATGCTTTATGATACCATTCTTTGGTTCCTAAAAATGCAGAGTTTCCTTTAAAGAAATTCACTACAGGCCAAACAATTTTCACGGTAGAAAAAGGAGCCATCACATTTTTTGGAGGTGCGCCATCGATACTCACTCCTGCAACTGCTTTTCCCATGTCAATCAGTTTCTGTACCATCAATCCACCAAATGAATGTCCGATCACGATGGGTTTTTCAGGAAGCGTGTCGATGAATTTTACTAAATTTTCTACCGCGTCATCAAAACCTACATTTTTCAGCTCTGAAGGAATGTTTTTCTTTAAATCAATCGGATTCCCATCGTGTCCAGGGTTTGACGGTGTGTGAACGGTATAACCTTGAGCTTCAAAATAAGTTTTCCAGTTTTTCCAGCTTGTATTGTTAACGAATAATCCGTGAATCAATACGATCGTTTTTGTTTTCATAATAAATATTGTTTTAAATTATGAGACAAAGTTGCGCAGATAAATTGAGGATAATTTTAACTTGGGTTAAAATCGTAAGAAACTGATGTAAATTTTATCATTTATCTGCATGTGAATTTTTAACGCAAAGTGCGCTAAGATTGTATTATTCAAAAAGATTTTGGCTAATGAAGAATACGATATTTCTCTCGCAAATTTGAAAAATTTATCAGATTTTTTGCACCAAATAAATCTGCATAATCAGCTAAATCTGCGAGATATTAAAAAAGTTTAATTACTTCCCTGAAATTCTTTTTCTTATCCTGCTCAAAGATGGTCCCTGAATTCCCAGATAAGAAGAAATATGATACAGAGGAACGTTATTAAAAATATCAGGATGCTGTTTGATTAAATCTAAATATCGTTCTTCCGGAGATTTTAAAATAAAACCTTCGATTCTGCTCATCGTTACATTAAAAGCTTCCTGCGCCAAAAGTCTCCCGAACTTCTCCCACTGATGCGATTGCCGATACAGAGAATGCAAATCTGTATATCGGATGTAAATGATCGAAGCATCTGTCAAAGCCTGAGTATGATAATCACAGGGAATCTGATTGATAAAACTTTTAAAAGAAACGACGAAACCGTTTGCAGAATACAGAAAAACATTCTTTTCCTCTCCAGTTTTTTCATCAATCGTGTAAGAACGGAAAACTCCGTCTACAATAAACCCGAAATAGGTACAAACCGTGGCTCGAAGATTGAAAAAATCTCCTTTACTGTATTCTTTGGGTAACCAAAAATCTGAAGATAATTTAAAATCTTCTTCAGTAAGACCAGCAAATTGGTTCAGAGCAAAAGCTAATTTTTCGATTTCAGTCATTGTTTAGTTTTATTTGAAAGGGATATGCTGAACGCATAACCAGCAAATTTTCACAATTCTTTATTTCCAATATCTTCAATTTCGGGGAAGGTTTTTTTGAGATCCTCCTTTGAAAATTTCATTTCAAGAAGTTTATAAACGCCATACACTGCGGCAATCGATAATAGCCAACCAATCATATTTACTCCTGAAAATCCTGTGTAACTGAGACGTTCCAAGGAATCAGGATTATAAATAGCTTCATAAATACCATAACAAAATCCGAAAAGCAATTGAGTTCCAAAATAAACCACTATTGCTAAAACTCCGTAATGCCATTTTGTTTTTCTATACCTTTCAGCAAGACCTGCGAAATATCTGTAAGCTCCGATTAAAATAAAAATTCCTATCATAATTATTAGTTTTTAAATTAGTTTTATTAAAATTCATATCCCACATCCACCAAAAAAAGTCCGTGAGCGGGAGCTGAAGTTCCGGCTGAGTTTCTGTTTTTATTTTCAATGACTTTTCTGAGATCTTCAGGTTGTATTTTTCCTGAACCAACCTCAACCATTGTTCCTACGATTGCTCTAACCATATTTCGTAAAAACCGATTGGCTGAAATAGTGAATTTCAGTTCGCTTCCGATCTGTTGCCACTCAGCTTTGTACATTTTGCAGAGATTGGTTTTGTTGTCGGTATGGAGTTTCGCAAAACTTGTAAAATCTTCATATTCAAAAAGAATTTTACAGGCTTCGTTCATTTTATTCAAGTCAATATTTCTTTTCCAAAGTTGCCAAGCAGAATCTTCTGTAAACGGATTTTTTTCTAAAGAAATATAATATTCATAAGTCCTGAATGTTGCATCAAATCTTGCATGAAAATCATTTTTAACAGGAAAAATCCTTTTAATAGAAATATCTGAAGGTAAAAAACTGTTCATTTTATAAGTAAGCTGATCACTCAAGTCCTGCTCAGTCTCAAAATGAGCAAACATTTTTTTGGCGTGAACTCCAGTATCGGTTCTTCCCGCTCCGGTTGTCTTAATTTGTTCTCTTAAAATTGTGGAAAGTGCTTTTTCCAGTTCTTCCTGTACAGAAATATCTTTTGGCTGAATCTGATAACCAAAATAATTTTTACCGTTATACGAAAACTCTATAAAATATCTCAAAATTGTAAAATTTCCCTACAAAAATACTTTAATTTGATGATACCACAGAATGATATTTTAACAATAAATGTTGAAAAGTCATCCTAAAATGCAGGAAAATACACATGAAAATTGCTATTTTTGCAAACGTATGAAAAGATGGTATCTCTATCCTTTTTCTTTAGGTTATCACATGGTTACGGGCATCCGGAACAGTATGTATGATCTGGGAATTTTTAAATCTACAAAATTCAAAACTCCGATCATCAACGTCGGTAATCTCTCTGTGGGCGGCAGCGGAAAATCTCCGATGGTCATGTATCTGGCAACTTTTCTGTCAAAATATTATAGAACGGGAGTACTTTCCCGCGGTTACGGAAGATTGACAAAGGGATATGATGTAACCAACTACGACAGTAATTATAAAACTGTAGGTGATGAAGCAATGCAGTTGTTTGAGCGTTTCAAAAACCGTTTTGTTATTGCAGTTTCCGAACAAAGAGTTCCCGGAGCCAGAAAAGTAATTGATGATATGGATCTTGATGTTTTGGTTTTGGATGATGCGATGCAGCACAGAGCAATAAAAGCAGGATTCAATATTTTGATGACTGACTTTAATGATCCTTACTTTAAAGATCATCTGCTTCCAGCGGGTGATTTGAGGGAATCCAGAGCGGGATCAAGCCGTGCAGACATTATCATGGTTAGCAAATGTCCGGATGAACTGACTGAAGAAACCAAGCAATATTACATTTCAAGAATCAAACCTTCTTATAAGCAAAAGGTATTTTTCTCATCAATCGGATATGACGAAAATGTGTATGCAAGAGACAAAATGCTTCCGGATAATAATCTGAATTACTATGACATTCTTCTGATTACCGGAATTGCCAATCCTAAACCTTTATTGGATCACCTGGCGAAGTTTTCCCAAAAAGTAAAACATTTAAAATTCAGAGATCATCATAATTTTTCAGATGCGGATATTAAAAATATCGTTGCAGAATACAAAAAATTAGGCGAATACAAACTGATCTTAACGACTGAAAAAGATTACGTAAGATTGAAAACATTTGATTATCTGCGTGACTTGGTTTATTACTGGCCAATCAATGTGATTATTGATAGAAAGGAAGAATTTAATCAGATGATTTTAGACTACGTCAACAAAAAATAAAAACAGAATCCGCAGATAACTGCGGATTTTTTTTCTTAATACTAAAGGATAGAATTTTTCAATATGATAAATTTGTTCTAATTTGTATAATTTCAACCTAAAATCACGTTCCATTGTCTAAATTTGTAAAAAAATGAAAATGAAACAGCTATTTGCTATACTTATGATGAGTATTTTTACTTTAGGATGTTCACAAGAAGTTCCTGCAGTCTCAAAAAGTCAGTTTTCAAAAGAAGCGTTGAGTCAGAAATTAGAAAATGAAGAGGGAAAAACCATTACCGTTCAGGAAATTCTGAATCAGCATAAAGGAAAAGTTGTTGTAATTGATTTTTGGGCGGGATGGTGCAGAGATTGTCTAAAAGCATTTCCAAAAGCTATTGAACTGGAAAAAAATAATCCCAATGTAGATTTTGTGTTCTTCTCTCTTGACCGTTCAAAGGAAGGTTTTGACAGAAGTCTTGAGAAATTTAACATGAAAGAAAAAGAAAACTATTGGTTCTCTACAGGCTGGAAAAACGATTTCAACGATTACATCGAACTCAATTGGATTCCGAGATATATGGTGATCGATCAACAATCTAAAATTGCAAAATACTACGCCATTACTCCGGAAGACCCTGAAATTCAGGCAACAATTAACAAGCTTTTGAAGTAGGCTGAAGATAAGTTTTAGATTAAAAACTTCAAACCTTGAATATTAAATTTTAAACAGAAATAACAGAATCCATATCTTTGTGATATGGATTCTTCTTTTCCGGTTCGCAAAATAATTCATGTCGATATGGATGCATTCTATGCTTCCGTAGAACAGCACGACAATCCAGACCTGAAAGGAAAAGCAATTGCAGTTGGTGGCGGACATCGTGGTGTGGTTTCAGCGGCAAGTTATGAAGCCAGAAAATTTGGCGTGCGTTCTGCAATGCCCAGCAAAACTGCAAGAGAAAAATGTCCGCATCTTATTTTCGTTCCTCCCCGATTTGCGCGTTACAAAGAAATTTCAAGAAAAATCAGGGAGATATTTTATGAATACACAGATCTTGTAGAACCGCTTTCTTTAGATGAAGCCTATCTCGACGTTACCGAAAACAAAAAAGGAATAGAATCTGCCAATCAGATTGCCAAAGAAATCCGTCAGAAAATTTTTGAACAGACCGGTTTGACGGCTTCTGCGGGAATTGCCGTCAATAAATTTTTGGCAAAAGTCGCTTCTGACATCAATAAACCTAACGGACAGAAAACCATTCATCCAGACAAAATGGAAAAGTTCCTGGAGGAACTTCCGGTAGAAAAATTCTACGGAGTCGGAAAAG
This sequence comes from Chryseobacterium sp. DT-167, assembly GCF_058310155.1. Taxonomy (NCBI): domain Bacteria; kingdom Pseudomonadati; phylum Bacteroidota; class Flavobacteriia; order Flavobacteriales; family Weeksellaceae; genus Chryseobacterium; species Chryseobacterium sp. DT-167. Next base: position 285,629 of record NZ_JBZEEQ010000004.1, read on the forward strand.
TGACCGCCAACAAGATGTTCACTTTTGGAATTTTCAAAGGAAAAGATTTAAAGAAAAGAACCTTGGAAGATCTTACCCGATTATTCGGAAAATCTGGAGGATATTATTACAATGTCGTTCGCGGAATCCACAATTCTGAAGTGAAGCCTCACAGAATTCAAAAAAGTGTTGCAGTAGAAAGAACTTTTTTCGAAGATCTTTCTGATGAGCAGCAGATCGATGAAAAACTGAGCAGTCTGAGCGAAGAACTTCATCAGCGGCTTCAAAAAAACAACATTTCAGGAAGATCTTTAACTTTAAAAATCAAATACAAAGATTTTTCACTATACACACGGAGCAGTACAAAAGAAGAGTATTTTGCTTCACCGGAAGAGTTTTTCAAGGCTTCAAAAAAACTTTGGGAACTCCGTCCTTTTGATAAAGCGGTACGATTATTGGGATTATCACTTTCTCATCTCAATACAGAAGAAAAAAAGCAGGTATCGGTTCAACTAAAAATCCCGTTTCAGGAATTTGAATGATTCTTTGCCAATTTTTCATTAAATTGTATACACTAAATCAATAAACTATGAACCAGACAATGATTCAGTATTTCCACTGGTACACCGAAGGAAACGGGAAACTATGGAAAGAAGCCGAAAAACAGGCAAAATATTTATCAGAATTAGGAATAACATCGGTTTGGTTTCCACCGGCTTACAAGGGAACAGACGGAGCTTCTTCCGTAGGATATGATGCATATGATATCTACGATTTAGGAGAATTTGACCAGAAAAACAGCATCCCCACAAAATACGGAACCAAAGAAGAGTACAAGAATGCCATCAAAGCTTTACAAAATCAAAATATCGAAGTAATTGTAGATGTCGTTTTGGGACACAAAGCTGGCGGTGATGAACTGGAAACATTCAAAGCCGCAAAAGTAGATGAAAACAACCGTGAGAAAATCATCTCAGAATTCACCGATATTCAATCTTACACAAAATTTACTTTTCCGGGAAGAGGAAAAAAATATTCAGATTTTGAGTGGAATTTTACGTGTTTCAGCGGTGTAGATTATGCCGAAGGAAAAGAATCTCACATCTACAAAATACAGTCTGAATACGGAAACGACTGGGAAGAAATGATCGACGATGAAAAAGGAAATTACGATTACCTGATGTTTAATGATGTCGAACACAGAAATCCACACGTACGAGAAGAACTCAACAACTGGGCAAAATGGTATTTTGATGAAACCAATTTTGACGGTGTACGATTAGACGCTTTAAAGCATATTTCATTTGACTTTTATAAAGAATGGCTGACTCTCCTGCGATCCAATTCAGGGAAAAATATTTTTGCAGTCGGTGAATATTGGGCTCCCGGACAATTAAATTTGTTGCAGAAATATATTGAAGCAACGGAAGGCTGCATGAGTCTTTTTGACAGTTCGCTGCAAAATAACTTCCATACTGCTTCGAAAGAGGGCGGTTCTTATGATCTGAGGAGAATATTTGATATGACCTTAACTGAAGCCGATCCCGAACATTCTGTAAGCCTTGTCGACAACCATGATACTCAGCCTTTACAGGATCTGGAAGCACCTGTTGAACATTGGTTTAAACCTATTGCTTATGCTTTGATTTTACTGAGAGAAAAAGGTTACCCTTGTGTTTTTTATCCGGATTTATTTGGTGCTCATTACAAAGACAATGACCGCGAAGGCAACGAGCAGGAAATATTTTTAGACAAAGTAGATGGTATTGAAGAACTTTTAAAAGCAAGAAAAGAAAATGCTTATGGTGTGCAAAAAGATTATTTTGAAGATGCCAATTGTCTTGGCTGGACCCGTGAAGGGGATGATGAACATCAGGGTTGTGCCGTTGTATTAAGCAATAAAGATGCTTACGAAAAACCTATGGAAATGGGTGAAAAATATATCGGTAAGACTTTTTATGATGTTTTAGGAAGATCTGAAGAAAAGATAATTATAAGAGAAGACGGCTGGGCAGATTTTCCTGCTCCGGCTGGTAATGTAAGTGTTTGGATTCCTGAATAGTATATACTGAATATTTATTTTTATTTTTACAGCACTTGTCATTCCGGAGGAATCTCAGCAATTATTTAGTGAAATGATCTCTGAAAACCAAGCTTAGATTCCTCCGAAATGATAAACTTCATTTAATTTTATTTAATAAAACACATTCGTGCTATTTGTTTTTAATCATCAAACTAGATCTTTCGGAGTTCCAAAATTTCTGGTCTTTCCGATGATTCGTAAATTTTTCCGTTTCGGGCAAACTCTGCCCAAAGTGAGCGCAGTTTTTTTCCGTTTTCATCAATATATTTCCACGGAATATTTTTCAGAAGACCTGATGATTTCCATGCAGATTCATTCCCGAAAATCAAAGGAAGATCAAACGCATGAGCCGACCCGAAATAATGTCCGTCAATTTTAGAATGAATGCGGAACAGCCAGATATTCCCTCCTGCTTCGGCATACTTTTCAGCAAAGTCTTTAGCAGGTTTTCCGTAAATAATTTCTGTCGTGGAACGAATGGCTTTATTAATGATTTTTTTTGGAAGATATTGATTCATCGTATCAGAAGCTCTAAGATAAAAAGCTGTTTCTTCGTCATTAATACCGATTAAAACATCGTATTTCTCAGCACTTTTCCTCCATTTTTTTTCTGCTTCGCCTTCACTGCACAACGGCGGAAAACCATATTGAGTTCCGAAAGGCATTGCGGCTTTTAAACCATATTTAAAAAAGGAAGGAAGATGGTTTTTATAATTTTTAACGATCTCAAAAGTATCAGATTCAGCAGTTAAGTTGCCGGTTTTCTTTAAAAATTCGGAGTGCATTTTTTGACGGTTTTGTCTTAAGCCTAAAGGTGCGCTGTGAATAATCACCCGATGAAACAAACCGTCTGCTCCATCGGAAATCATGAGATGAGCAATGGCATCACCACCGGAAGACTGTCCGAACAAAGTAATGTTTTCAGAATTTCCTCCAAAATCAGAAATGTAGGTTTTGATCCATTTTAATGCTTCTATGATGTCGAACAATCCAAGATTTGCAGGTCTTCCTTCACTTCCGCCCAAAAATCCGAAAATTCCCAAACGGTAAGATACGGAAACCACGATGATATTTTGTTCTTTTACCCAGTCTGTAGGATCTGCCGTTGACAAATCTCCGCAACCCAATTCGTAAGAGCCGCCGTGAATCCAGACTACGACAGCTAATTTTTCATTTTCGTTTATTTTTTCCGGTCGGAATATAGAGATAAACTGTGGTGATTCATCTACTTCAAAATCATCCAGATCAGTTTTGCCAATCATTTTTTCAAGAAGCGGACTGATGTTCTGCGGACACACCGGTGTTTTTTCAGGGAAGAGAATTTCAGAAACAGAAGGCTGTACAGGAATCGGTTTTTTAAATCTTTCGGAATGTGCATAGCGAATGTTTTTCGCTTTAACGATTCCGTTTTCTATAATGCCTAAAATTTTCCCGAAAGACGTTTGAAAAAGATATGTTGCTGTAGTATCCTGTAATTTCATTTTCAGAAATAGATTTTTATTTTGTTCTGCTGCACTTTTCCGTTTTTAAGAATGTTTATCTTTAAAATTACTGATATTTCTGTTGCATATCCCGATGTGCCCAATCGACCATGGCATCGATTACGGGAGCTAAATTATTTCCTGCATCGCTCAACTTGTAAGTTACATGAGGCGGAACAACTGGTTTTGCAGTTCTGATGATCAATCCGTCACTTTCCAACTGCTTTAAATGCTGAATCAACATTTTTTCTGTGACGGTCGGGATTGCTCTTTTCAGTTCACTATATCTTTTCTCTCCTGTTGAAAGCTGAAATAAAATAACGGGTTTCCAGAAACCTGCAATTTTCTCCATTACATACATTACCGGACACTGATCGAGTAAGTTTTTCCTGTTTTCCTGAATGGTAGAATTCTCTTTAATAGCTGTCATATGATACATACTTTAGGGTAAGTACTTGTATAAAAGTAAGTACAAATATAATTTTGTTCCCGGAAACAAACAACATAAAAAAATAAAATTACTTATGAAAATTATCATCACAGGTTCTTTAGGGAACGTCGCAAAACCTTTAGCAGAACAATTGATTTCAGAGAATCATGACATTACCATAATCAGCAGCAACGAATCAAAAAGATCAGAGATTGAATCTTTGGGAGCCAAAGCAGCCATAGGATCTATTTCAGATTTAGATTTTATGAAGGAAACTTTCAGCGGTGCAGATTCAGTCTTCCTGATGACTCCGCCTTTGGTAAGTGAAAGTAATATTGTAAAGAACACTGTTAAAATCGGAGAAAACTACACTGAAGCTGTTAAGAACAGTGGTGTAAAAAGATTGGTTATGTTAAGTAGTGTTGGTGCAGATTCACCTGTAGAAAACGGTCCGATTGCAGGTCTTCACCACATAGAAAATTTGTACAGCGGACTGGAACCCATATCTTCTACTTTCCTGAGAGCAGGATATTTCTATATCAACTTTTTTAATGACATTCCATTGGTTAAAAATGCAGGAATTATGGGAAGCAATTATTCAGCAGAAGTTAAGGTTCCGTTGGTTCACCCAAGAGATATTGCAAAAGCAGCGGCTGAAGAACTGGTAAAAACATCATCAGATCAAAAAATCAGATATGTGGTAAGCGACAACCGTGAAGCAGGAGATTTTGCTAAAGTATTGGGTGCAGCAATCGGAAAACCTGATTTGCCATGGGTAGAATTTACCGATGAACAGGCTTTTGAAGGAATGTCTCAAGCAGGACTTCCCGAAGAAATGGCAAAGCTGTATGAAGAAATGGGAAGAGGCATCAGAAACGGAGTTGTACAGAAAGATTTTATCAAATATGGTTCACCGACCGAAGGTGAAACCAAACTGGAGGATTTTGCGCAGGAATTTGCGGCTAAATTTTAAGATTTTAAAAAATGTGTAAACAGTTTCGGCGAGCCTTTGGCTCGCCGAAACTTCTTTTTTTTAAGGATAAGGCTTTATCCAATCCTGTAATAAATTGTTCGTTTTCAGAACTACTATTTATTTTTTAAAGTTTCTTTTAATACTTTCAGTTTTCCGTCAATCTTGTTTTCTGGTTGTAATCCTAAAATTTCTGCGACTATCGGATATACATTTACATTTTCAAATTCATCAATGATCAGATTATTTTTGAATTCCGGTCCCCAAGCGTAGAACGTCGCTTTCATTTCAGGAACCAGCCTCGGATCGTAACCGTGCTTTCCTACAGAAGTCGTCTGATCTTTTTCTAAGAAAACTTTCGGAACTTTCGGAATCAGTAAGATCTGCCCTATTCTGTTATATTTGTCATCTCTTTTGGCGTAATGTAAATATTTTGAGAGCTTTTTATCAAGATACACTTCATAATCATCCGTTTTATTTGCTTTTAATTCTTTAAAAACAGCTTTAACCTGATCAGAATTTTTAACGTAGACTCTTACCAATGTTTGAGAATTATAAAAATCAAAACGGTCTTTATCCAAAATAATTTCAGGAATGTCCAATGGTTTTCCGCCATCAATTTTGATCATTCCGTGATCAGATACAAATACATAATTTACATTTTTTAATCCTAAATCATTCACTTTCTGAACAAGGCTTCCTACCGCTTCATCAATCAAATGCACAGCATTTTCAGCTTCTTCAGAATCAGGACCGAAATGATGACCAGCTTTATCCACTTCAGGAAAATACATGGCAATGAAGTGTGGTCTTTTATCTTCAGGTAATTTCAGCCAATTGATAACTTTATCAACTTTTTCTGCAGGTTTGAATTTTTCATGATAAGGATAATAATAAGTCGGTCTTTTTCCTCCCGCATCACTTGCTGAGCCCACCCATAGCAAAGAAGCACTTATCATTCCCTGTTTTTCAGCCAAAGCCCAAAGCGGAATCCCGCCGTACCAGCTTCCGTCTTCAGCATTCTCTTTATTGCTCATTGCATAAGCTTTGCCGATTTTATAATCGTAAAAGAAATTATCTACCAAACCATGATGAGAGGGATATAGTCCGGTGATCAGACTCCAGTGGTTGGGAAAAGTAATACTCGGATAACCGGGAATCATTGCTTTTGCCTGAACTCCTTCATCTGAAAATTTTAAAAGATTTTCTGCATTATATTTTTTAGCATAATCATATCGGAAACCGTCTGTAGAAATCATGATTACATAAGGTTTTGACTTTACTTTTTCATTATTAAAACGATTGGGAATAATTATCTGAGCCGTATCACTGATTTGCTTTTGGGCAAAAATAGTGAAAGAAATAAATAGTGATAAAAACTGTAATCTTAGTTTCATGTGTTTTTTGGCAAATTTACTCTATGTAATGATCTGACAAAAATTTATGCTGTTAAAGATATATAAACTCTTAGAGATTCTTCGCAACTTCTCTTTGATGTTCTTAACAAGATGTTATTCACGAGGAATTAAAAAAGAAATAGTAAAATACAGTCTTAAATATCTATGTTCACACTCTTGAACTGGTTTATTTTCTATAGAGACATATAAGTTTTTTTTATGAAAACATAATTCCCAACCATCCTATTTTATAATCAGAGTACAAATAAATAAGATTAAATTTTACAAAATACACGTCAAGTTGTGTCGCATTACAGCTCTATCTTTGTGAAAAATTAATATTTCTCAATTATATTAAATCTCATTAATTTAATTCAGAAGTATTAAAAAATAATTAAATTAGCAAAAAATTAACAATCATT